>NZ_FOIF01000074.1 GCF_900111575.1 Anaerobranca gottschalkii DSM 13577
ACTAGTATTATTCTTTTATTTTTTGGCATAGCCTCTTTTAATGACTTTAACAAAAGGTGTTGCCATCTTTTCCTCAGCATTTCGTAGTGGAAATATTTTATTGGTTGCCAATGATTATCTTTTCTTATTGCTCCCTCTGTTACTAATACATGTACATAGGGGTTCCATTTAAGATCTCTTCCAAAGGTATGTATTACACATACGATTCCTGAAGTAGGCTGTTGTTTTTTGCACGTTCAGATAAGTAACTTATTATTGTTTTTGCAGCACATTCTGATAATAATTTTAGTAATTCCCTTTCTCTTAAAAATACATCTCTCAATTCAGTAGGTATTGTAAAGACCATGTGCCGATGGGGAACTTCAAATAATTCTTTGCTTAATTTTTCTACCCACTGTTCTGTTGTTTTCCACAAGATGTACAGAAGCGACTCTTACAGGTAAATCATACATATCTGACTTCATTACAAGTCGGACAACAAAATTTACTATATCCTTCACTCATATCTTAACAGCTTAGCATCTTTTTTACTTCTGACAAGACTGTTAGTCTAACTGAGTGTTTTTCTTTAAACTTTCCCCGTTTATCTGCAAATATTTGTTTAATTATTCCTGTAGCCATAAACAACTCACTCCCACTACATAATAACATTTATCCACATACCTAGCAATCTATACTTTCCTAAGCAATAAAAAAACAACTAAATTTGTTTAAATATTTTTTAAATATTTGTAATATTAAATATAATAAAAAGGTATGACTGTAAAATTAAATTGATACCATCCAAACAGCTCCTTTTAACTTTAATTTAAATTAACATATGTAAAAACTTTTCTAATATAATTCCTTCCCGTTTCGGGGTTCCTAATTTATAGGTTTCTTCTACTGCAACTTGTAAAAATAGAGTGGCCCTTTCCATTGCTTTTTCCAAACTGTCACCCTTCATTAAACCACCGGTTAATATACTGGCAAAAACATCCCCGGTGCCGGGATAATGGGATGGGATGTATTTATACCTTATCACCCAAAATTCATCATTGATCTTAGAATAACCTAGATTAGCATTTGTATTTTCATCTAACCTAACTCCAGTTATAACGACATAATCCGGTCCTAAATCTCCTAAACGTCGCAAATAATCCTTTCCTTTATCTAAACTTAATGGATTTTTTGTATATTCTTCTCCTAATAACATACAGGCTTCGGTTAAATTAGGTGTTATTACATCAGCCTTTTTTACTAATCCTTTCATCTTTTCCAGCATTTCTTCATTATAATTGCTGTAAAACTCTCCATTATCAGCCATAACAGGATCTATTACCACTAAAGTTTCAGGATTTCTAAAATCATCAATAAAATCTTCTATAAATCCGAATTGCTCCTTTGAACCAATAAATCCAGTATAAATACAATCAAACTCCATGTTTAAACTTTTCCAGTGGTTAGCATAACTATAAAGGCTATCTGTTAAATCGATAAAGGCCGGTTCACCAAAACCATCTAAATGACTACTTAAAATTGCAGTTGGCAACGGACATACTTGAATACCCATACTAGATATTAAAGGAATAGCTACTGTCAAAGAACATCTACCTACTCCGGACATATCGTGAATCGCTACTACCTTGGGAACCGCTATGTTTTCCCTAACCATTATATCACTCCTTACCCTGTTCCTTCTCCTAAGTTTATAATCCTTCTCTTATCAGAATAGCCTAATTCTCTTGGGATATTCAATAAAAATTTGAGAAATGTTAGGCCGTACCGATACACTTTAAAAAAAATAGCCTAATTTTTTTAGGCTACACCAAAGAAAATAGGAGGCAATTTAGTGAAAAAGTTTTTATAAAAAAACTAGGGTCCCGGAAATGGAGTTGTGAAGCAACTTTATTAAAATTAATAAATTGGGACCCTAGGGGATAAGCTATCCTACTTTAATAAACTTCAACAACTCTTTACTGGCTAAAGTAGGATCTGTGGGAGTAAATAAAGGGTTTCTTAAACTTTGTATATAAAATGGTAATTGAGAATAATCATCTAAATATTTCATTGTAGGATACTTATTTGATAAGTACTGACAATTTCTTTGTTCTTGGCCAGGTATGGGATTTATTAATATTGTTGGCAACCCTAAAGTTAAAGCTTCGGCACAGGTTAATGCCCCCGGCTTTGTAATTAACAAATCACTGGCGCACATATAATCCTGAATATTTTTTACAAAACCTTTGATAGTTATATTATCTAATTTATATTGTTGAACATATTTTTGGAACTTGTCATGTAGTTTTTTATTGATCCCTGTAATTATAATAATTTCCCTTTTGTCATTACCTTCTAATTTAATCAATTGTTCAATCAGTTTAAAATCTATACCTAAACCCCAACCTCCTCCCATTACCAGAACAACTTCTTCTCCTTTAAGCATCAACTTTTCTTTTGCAATATCCTTAGGTAATGGATTCCAAAAATCTGTATCTACTGGGATAGGTACGGGGACTAATTTCTCTGTTAGATTGAAAGGTATTGATTTAATATTAAGTTCACCACTAAAAAAATATTTATCTACAGCAGGATTAAACCAAGCCCAGTGAAAATCATAGTCTGTGATAAATGCTGCTAATTTTCCTTCCCAACCCATCCTTTTTAAATAAGCCATTCCCTGTAGAGGCAATGGATGGGTACAAACAACGATAGTAGAACCTTCTACTGCATCTAACAATAGATCGACATAGGAAGATTTTAACCATTCTTGTAGTTTAAATAGTCCGGCATAGATTTTCCCTAGATCTTTCTCCCTTTGGGATTCATATGTATAACCCCAAAGATTAGGAGAATGGCGCAATATAGAATTATATAGATTACATATATTTTTAAATAAGCGGGGATAACTTTTAAGACCTGGTTCTAAGACAATAGGAGTGAGTTCAACATCTAATTCTTTTAGTCCCTTTGCTAGACTTTCTGCTGCCCTAGTATGACCACTTCCGAAGGGTTCTGATAATAACACTATTTTACCCATAATTTCCCCCCTTATTTAAACTAAGAAAACAATTAAAGCTGTAGTATAACCTATTAGACCTCCAATTATAGTGTCCGTTGGATAATGATGTCCTAAATATATCCTTGAAAAAGAAACTAAAAAGGCCACAGCAAATAAAAAGGGAGTGAGTTTAGGAAAAATTATGGAAAGGGAGGTTGCAATGGAAAAAGATGAACAACTGTGGCCTGAGGGAAATGAGTAGTCTTGTAAAATAGGAGTTATTGTTTTTATATCAATACTAATATATGGTCTAATCCTTCCGACAGTTTTTTTAATAATCCTGACAATCATATGACTAATAAACAAGCTTAGAGATATGCGAATTCCATAATCGATAGATATGGCAATGTAAGCTAGTAATGATAAGCTAATACTAAAAATGGCTCCACCTAAATGGGTAATATTCTTGAAGAATAAGTTAAGAAAGTTGCAATGAAGATGAAAATTGATAAAGTTCAACACTTTTGTGTCACCGGCTATCAATAAATTTTTCATTCTCCCGCCTCCTTCTGATTTTATAATAACAGGGGATTATGAAAGGAATATTATCCCTTTGTAAACTGATTGTTAACTTTTTTCTACAATCTTTCTATCATCTTGTAGATCGTAGATATCACCAACGATTTTTTCCAATAAATCTTCTAAAGTTACCAATCCAAAGGTATTGCCTCTAGAATCTTGGACGATGGCAATATTATTTTTATGTTTCTTTAAGAGCTGCAGGACCTCCGTTACATTAGTATTATGGAGGACAAAGAAGGGCTTTTTAACTAATTTCTCTATATCTACTCTTTTACCCTGGGCCAGTTCAGATAAAAAATCTCTAGCAGAAAGGATCCCTATAATATTGTCTAGATCCCCTCTGTAGATAGGAATTCTGGCAAAGCTGTTATTATTAAATATAGCCTTTATTTCATCTAATGGAGAATCCACCTTAGCACCAACGATTTTATCTTTTTTTACAGCTATTTCACTAATAGGAAGCTGATTGAAATCTAAAATTTTTTTAGCCATATCTTTTTCTATTTTTTCTATATTTCCCTCTTCTTCACTTATATCTAACATCAGTTTAATTTCTTCTTCCGTCAGCCCTTCCTTTTCCCTTTGAAACCCTAAAAATTTAGAAACCAATTTTGGTATTTTCATTAAAAATACACTAAAAGGGTTAAAAATCTTCATTATTATTAAAAGGGATTTCCCTGTATAAAGGGCAAACTTTTCAGGATTTTCTTTGGCTAATGTTTTAGGTAAAATGTCTCCGATTATTAGTACTAACAAAGTAATGGTAAGGGTACTGATGATAATACCCAATTTTGCTCCCCAAATTTCTGTTGCGATTTGGGCTGATATAGTAGCTGCTCCGATGTTGACAAGATTATTGCCAATTAAAATGGAAGCCAAGGCTTTATCATAATTTTGAACTATATATAATGCCTGTTGCCCTTCTTTTCGACCTTTATCCGCCCATTTTTTCAGTTTAATACTGTTTACACTGGCAAAGGATATTTCAACAATTGAAAAATAGGCAGATAAAGAGATTAGTAATATTAGCAGAATAATCAATCTAATCCTCTCCTTTCTTCAATTGGCCATATTATTAGTATAGCTAAAATAAAAATAGATAAACAAAAAGGAGAGTTAAGTTGAATTAACTCTCCTAACCTTTTAGTTTTTTAGTTTAAGCAACATTTTTTATACTTTTTGCCACTACCACAAGGACAAGGTTCATTCCGTCCTACTTTATTTTCATTGATTACCATTTGAGACCTTCTATAGGTTTTGGTAATTTCTTTTCTTTTTTCAGGACTTAAAATATTATCCCACTGTTCTAAGGTGTATAACCACTCAGCTTTAGCTGCTAACATATTGTAATAAAGGGCTTCAAAGTCGATAGATAATTTTATCTGACTATCTTCATTTAAGCTGTCTAAGTCTATTTCCTCAACTAAACTAGAATTGATACCATCTAAAAATCCGACGAAGGTTATTACATCCATTTGAAATTTATCAGCCAGTTCTTTTACAGTGCCTTCTACTACTACATCTTTATTTTCCAATAAATACTCATATACCTTTTGCTCTTTAGGCAAATACTCTCCCCAAAACTCTTTATACTCTTCTTCAGTTCGCTCTATATAAGCAGTTTCTTTCCATTGTTCATATAACGACATTTTTCCCATCCTTTCTTTATCCTAATCCTATAGTTTCCTAAAGTATTATAACAAAAAACTGAAGATAATAACAGAAGTTTTTTCTATAGTTAGACTAAAGAAAATAGGGAAAAAGGATATCCATCGGGAAAATGGTTAAAGGTTACTGTCTTTTTACTTTTGGGATGGGTAAATTGAAGTTTATAAGACCAAAGGGCTATTTGGGTCCAACCTTTCTTTTTAACAAACAAATCATTATATTTATTATCTCCCCAAATCCCCCATCCTCTCTGGGATAGCTGTACCCTTATCTGATGATGTCTACCAGTTTTTAAACTTATTTCCATTAAAGTTAAATTCCCATATTCCTCATCCACAGTTTTGCCTAAAACTTTATATTCCAAAATCCCCTCTTTTGCCCCCTTTGTTTCTCTATCCACTACTTTTGACATATTACTCTTAGATATTTTCAGTAAGTAATCCCTCAATACTCCACTATCATCTTGGGGATTTCCCGTTACTACAACTAAATATTTTTTAACCAATGTTTTATCTTGTAACTGTTTTGATAAAAAGGTATTAGCTTCCTTTGTTTTTGCAAAGACCATCAATCCCCCAACCGGTCGATCTAGCCTATGTACCAGACCGATATAAGGATTTTTTGCCTTAGGGTAATTTTCCTTTAAATGTTGTTGTAATATTGTCACCATATCAAGATCTCCGGTAGGGTCAGGTTGAGAAGGAATTTTCGGTGGTTTTATACAAACTATTAAGTGGGGATCTTCATGTAGTATCTTTAGTTCCATTTATTTTTCATCCATCCTTCCCTATTTTATAGCTATTTTCCATAATCATAGGGTAATTTTAATACTGGGGACCTATTTTATAATTAACCCAATAAAAAGGCAATACTTTTTTCTCTAGAGTTTCTTTATGGAAAGCAACTAATATCTTAATGTTAGCGAAATATTCAAAACCATAAATATAGTCTTTGTCATTTCCTAGAAATTCAAAATCTATATTATACCTAGTTACTTCTTTATTAGTACCAATTTCCTTGACCACATAATAACGGTAAAAATCAAATGTATAAAAACCATAATTTTCACCATCAACAACTATATTACTGTATAAACTTTCTTTGTTTATTTTTATATCTTTTACATAACTATCATCATAATCTATAAATTCCCTTTTTTCAATATCAAAAACTTTCTTTTCTCCTCTTCTGTTAATATAAACCAGCTTTGAATCATCTAGCCAAAGAACCGATGATATTTCATTCCCAAAGGATTGGATAATGTTATAGTTAGAATCTAACAATGCATAATCTCCTTCAAAATTGCTATCTTTATAATTATACCCTAGAAAATAATTATAAGTCCTTTGTTCATTTGAAGGGATATACTGGGTATTAATATCTAGTTTTTCCCCTGTAAAAACATTGTAATAAGATAAATCTCCTACCCTTTCATTTTCAAAGTCTCTTACAATATTAGCTACTTGTAATATTCCATTGTTAATACTAGCTACATTAAAAATTGGTGTTCCATTTACTATTATTTCAATATATTCCCTTATTTCTTGACAATCTTTATCTAAGAATCTATCCAATTCCCTTTGAACCATCTCTTTATTTTCAGGATATTCTAATAACATTAGTAGCTCAATAAGTTCTACAAAAGGATTATCTTTTAACAAAGAGATGTTAAACAAATCTTCTACTAAATTATCCTGTTGCGGTAATGCAATCTTTAGATAGTTAATAACACCATACAAAGTGCTTACAAAACTCATTTTTGAAACTCCTGAATTCCATTGGATACCTTGAGTAAATTCTTCTATCTCTTGAATAAGCTCTTTTATATATTCTTCTCTATCAAAAGAATTTTCTAAATAAAATGGTTGAAATCGTTTATTCAAGAAGATAACTAAAAAAATACTTTGACAATCCCCGTTAGCTAAAGAGTAATTTTCTATAGCTTTATTCTTATCGCCCAAAAAGTAATGATAAGTCAAATAAATTCTATCAATTTCTTCCCTTTCTCCCCTTAAATCCATTGCCCTTTTTATTAAATCTTCATTTTCAAAAAAATAAAATCCATTGAATATAAAATGAGATAAATAATTTCCTTGTTCCTTATTAAAAGTTAGACCCTCTAACTCTATTAGTGGTAATAAAAATTCAGATTTCCACTGATTAACATAAGTCTTTATCAGTTCATCACCTAAATAATCAATTACCCTCTGCACTCCTATTACATTTTTTTTCTTTTATTAATTCACTCAATCTA
>NZ_FOIF01000075.1 GCF_900111575.1 Anaerobranca gottschalkii DSM 13577
ATTAACAAAGACTGGAAACGGGAAAGTAAAATGAGTAAAAAAGTTAATCAATCATTTGTAGGAATACCACATCAAGAATTTATAAAAAAGGTAATGTATAAAGGAGAAAATGTAGGAATAAAAGTAATACTTGTAGATGAGAGTTATACAAGTGGAACATCATTTTTAGATAACGAATTGCCTGTAAAAGAAAACTACAACAAATCAAGACGAATCCATAGAGGTCTATTTAGGTCTAATAATGGCACTTTAATAAATGCAGATTTAAATGGAGCATATCAAATAATGAAAAAAGTATTCCCCAATGTATTTTCTGAGGGGATAGAGGGTGTGGGGTTACACCCAATCAGAGTAAACATAGCTTAAGCTGTGTTGACTGATAAAGAGTTTTATTGAAATATTTGATTATTTTTATTGATTTTAATAAAACTAATAACCTAATAAAAAGAATGTAGGTGGATGGTTGTGAAGGAAAAAATTTTGAAGTTTATAAAGGAAAAGGAAAAAGAATATTTCCAATTAGCTAGATACATATGGGAAAATCCAGAGTTGGGAAATCAAGAATATAAAGCAATGGAAAAATTAACGGAAAAACTACAATCTGAAGGCTTTTCAGTGGAAAAAGGAACAGCAGGTTTAAAAACAGCCTTTACAGCTTGGTATGGCGGGGAAAAGCCTGGACCTATTATAGCCTTTTTAGGAGAATATGATGCCTTACCCCAATTGGGCCATGGTTGTGGCCACAATCTCATAGGGGTAGGGGCTGTTTTAGCAGCAGTTAGTTTAAAAGCAGCAGTAGATCTATATGGCGGTAAGGTAATGGTAATAGGGACTCCTGCAGAAGAGACCGATGGTGGGAAAGTGATTATGGTAGATAATGGTGTATTCGATTCAGTAGATATAGCGATGATGATCCATCCTGCCAGTTCCTATGAAAGTAGTGGTACTTCTTTGGCAATGGAAGCGCTACAGTTTGATTTTTATGGCAAAGCTGCCCATGGTGCATCATCACCCCATAAAGGGATAAATGCCCTTGATGCAGTGGTAAATATGTATGTAGCTATCAGCACATTAAGGCAACAGTTAACCAGTGATATAAGGATTCATGGTATCATATCTAAAGGTGGAGAAGCGGCGAATATTATCCCAGATCATACCCAAGCAAGGTACTATGTCAGGGCAAAGGAAAAGGAAAGTTTAAAGGAAGTGATTAAAAAAGTCAAAAATTGTGCCCAAGCTGCCGCCTTAGCGACGGGATGTACAGTTGAGATATCAAATTATGAACTGTCCTATGATAATCTAATTTCTAATACCCGTCTTTCCCAGTTATTTGATAACAATTTAATTCAAACAGGGGTTTCTCCAGGAGAAATTAAACAGGGGTTAGAACACGGATCATTGGATATAGGGAATGTTAGTCAAGTAGTTCCGGCAATCCATCCATTTGTAAAAATCTGTGAAGAAAACCTAGCTGCCCATACCTTAGAATTTAAGGAGGCAGCAGGTAGTGAGGAAGGATTTAAGTTGTTTATAAAAGGGATCCAGGCTTTAGCTTTAACTGCCTTTGATTTATTAACTAGACCAGAGTTAGTAGAAGAGATAAAAAAAGAACATAGAGGGGGATAGAAATGGAAGGTTTACAAAACTTTTTAGATGGAGTGATTTCCATAGATACACTTCTTAGTTTTATCAAGAATTCTTTTAGAATAATTGTAATCTTGATTTTATCAATGTATGTACTTAAACTTGGTTATAAACTATTAGAGAAATTTTTTGCAAGTCAAAAGTATATGAATGAAAGAAAACAAAAAACATTACTAACCATCTCTAAGAGCTTTTTAAAATATGGAGTATATTTATTTGCAGCTTTGATGATTTTATCTGAGTTGGGTTTTAGCACAACTTCCCTCCTTGCCGGTGCAGGGGTCGTGGGGTTAGCTATTGGTTTTGGAGCCCAGGGCATAGTTAGGGATGTAATTACTGGATTTTTTATCCTTTTTGAAGATCAATATTCTGTAGGTGATTATGTAAAGATTTCTGGGTTATCGGGAGTAGTTACAGATATTGGAATTAGGGTAACAAAACTTAGGGATTTTTCTGGAGAAGTACACATAATCCCTAATGGAACTGTAGAAAAGGTAACAAACTTATCATTAGGAAAAATGAGGGCAATGGTTGATATTCCCGTAGCCTATGAAGAAAACTTAAACAAGGTATTCAAGGTATTGGAAGAGACTATGGAAAAAATAAAAACAGAGTTTCAGGAAGTAGTGGAAGGACCGACAATTTTAGGGGTATCGAATTTTGGAGATAGTGAAGTAAATATTAGGATTGTTGCCCAAACAGCTCCTATGGAACAGTGGAAAATTGAGAGGATAATTAGACTTTATGTTAAAGAAGCCTTTGAAGAAAATGGAATCGAAATACCTTATCCAAGAAGGGTGTTAATTAATAAGGAGTAAAAAAAAGAGCTATCTAAATCATATTTAAAACTTTAGATAGCTTTTTTTAAAGATTTTTTTTAGAAAGTACCAAAAAATAATATTAAGAATATTGACAATATATATATATATATATAATTATAATAAAATAAGAGCAATGATATAATATTTGGGTAATATACTAAATATTGTAATAACCTATATTTCATTTTGAAAGGAGTAAGATTTAGTGAAAAAGATAAATTCAGTTGGTTGGTTATATATGTTTATGTTTGCTATAGCATTTATCGGAGCACTGTTTATAAGAGCTTATCAATTAAGTATTATATATATTATTATTCTTTTTTTCTTGATTTTTATAATTAACATGTTTTGTTTATTTTTAGTTATCACTAAAAAAAATAAACTTTAGTCTTAGTAAGTGGCTTACTTAAAAAGTTTAAGGAGATTGGTTTTGGGGGTGATACTAAGATGCTTAAGCTTGCTGCTTTGCTTGGGATTCCAACCGCTACTGCAATGACAATTGTAAATATTATTCTCAATGCAGGAACATTAGCAACGGTATTAATAGCATTAGCAACTGTTCTATCTTCTGGAGCAACTTCTATACTGTTGCTTGGTTGGTCAACAATTAAGGCTGAAGTTATTAGACGTGTTGCTCTATATGGAACTCTAAATGCTGCTATATATTAATTTATTAACTTGACTAGTAAAAATATAAGTTAAAACTAGCCACTTGCTAAGGCTTTTTTGTTAAAGATGATTAATAGTACTTGGGAGGACAAAAATGTTTTTTATTCAAAAATTAAAAATGAACTATATTCTGTTTCGATATATAGTATCACAAGATATGATTTTTATAAAAAGAAAATTAAAAATAACAAAATATTTTACATTTTATATTCTTTATCAAAGTATTGCTTTAATACTTTTTTTATTAGCAGCATTACAACTACGGCTAAATTTTAATGAAGTTGTATTCTTTTTAATTGTTGTTTTGCTAATTATATCTATTAATTTTGGTCAATTTATTAAATCCGGTCAAAGTATATTAAAAAGATTTAAATATGATTATTTTAAGACTGCTTATGCTGATGAAAATGTTTTTGCTAATTATTTAATATTTTTAGATTATTTCATATCGAAAATGAAAATGGTAGCTTTTATTATTCCTGTATATATTTTGATTGGTTTATATTTTAGGTTTCATGGTATAATTATTTTGTTAATTTTAGAATGTATTTCTTTTCTTATATATAAAATCAGAAGAATAATGGAATATAATAATAATACTATTATTTCATTCTTTTCTTATATTTCGAACGTAGTTATAATTTTATTTATTTCTTATTTTATAACTAATTATATTATATCAATAATGATCACTTCGAGGAATTTAATTGATCATTTCGGAGGTTTAACAGGGGAATATTTTGATACCCTTGAAAGAATGTTGGTTTCAGAAATGCATTTTATAGGGAATTTTTTTGACATTATTTATAAATGGTTATATATAATCTTAAGAGAAAGTAATATTGTAAAGCTAATTTTATTACTATGTTTTCTGTTAATTATGATTTATATCACTAAAAATATGGGTATTAAAAATATTGGAGGCCCTACAAAAGGAAAAACGAAATATTCTGTGTTTTGCTATAAAATTATAGAAAATATGTTAAGACAGGAAGAAACTAGTAGTGCGATATTTTTCAAGGATATAAATATAATAAAAAATTATAAGTTGAGCTTAAATGATGCCATTAGTTCAATATTTCCTAAAGAAAATTTTATATTGATAGGAGGCTTTATTGCTATAAATTCTCAAATAAACAATTATCTAATACCAGTTGCTGTTTTTCATATAATAATGTTGGGATCGATAACTGGACTGATAAATAATTTGAAGGTAGTTATTAAGGATATTTTTGATTTTAGATCAGATTCAAGACTAATTCCAATATTACGTGGAACTGATGGTAATATACCCAAAACAATATTTTTATCAAAAGTAAAACTAGCTACTAAAATTTTATACATACCATTATTGGTAAGAGCTATACCATTGTTACTTATTTTTACTTATTTTCAAAAGGTTAAGGTAATTTACTTATTATTTAGTTTATTATTTTTAAAAGTTACAATGATTTTGCTTGTGAAGTTTTATTTAAGCGGTGAGTTAAGAGTATTTTTATTAGAGTATAACATTGGTACTATTGATTCAGAACAGTATTTATTAGAGGATATAGTAGGGTATTCCCTTTTGAAAAATTATAGTCTCATCCCTTTTTCTATTTTGAATATGAGTGTTAACATGATTATGTTATTAGCAGGTTTTTTTAGATTTTTTCATGGTATAGATTATGCTTTTTTAATAACTGTATATTCATTAATTTATTTGATAATTTTAATTTCAGGAAATTATAACCTTAAATTTCTTTTGAGGAGATATGAAAATGAAGAATTTACTTTTTGAGGTTATAAAAAGATATAAATTTTATATTGGTTTATCAACTGTTATTTATTTGGTTAGTATAATTATTGGTTTAGTTCTAGGTATGAATGTAAACTTATCAACTGTTGAAGTGTATTTTAATTTTTGGGATATTTTTTTAAATAATTTAAAGGTAGGTTTACTAATAATTTTTATAGGTTTGATTACTGTAGGTATTGGGGGATTATTTATTATTGGATATAATGGATTTTATTTGGGCTACATTTTAAGTTCAGCAATCAGAGTACATGGGTTAAATGCAATTATTACAGCTATAGCTCCTCATTTTTTGCCAGAAATGATGGCGACGTTTTTATGTTGTGCATTAGGATTTGAGAGTCGAAGTTGGATTGAAAAAAAGTTAATTAATAGTAAAACAAATCATTTTAAGACCGAAGAATATAAAATTATACTGGTAACATTTATAGTAAGCTTAGTTCTTTATGCTGTAGCAGCATTGATTGAAACTAATATTTCTTATTTATAATTAAAATAAATATAAAAATGATTTTGGGAGAGGTATTGTAATGGAAAAACTTTTAGAAGTTTATAATTTAACTTATAGTTATGAGGAAAATAAAACTATTTTTACTAATTTTAACTTTATTATTAACCAAGGAGAAAAAATTTGGTTAAAAGGTAATAATGGTTCTGGGAAAACGACATTACTTAAGATAATGTCTAATGTAATAAGTGGTGATAATCTAAGTTATACCTTAATATACAAAGGTAAATCTACTTTTTTTAATATTATAAAAAGAAATATTATTTATATTCCCGATAAAGTTTACTTGTTGGAATCTCTGACGGGGAATGAAAATATACAATTTTTTAAGTTGCTTTGGAATGAGGATAATGCTTATTTAAAAAAGGTGAATTATCATTGTGGAAAATTTCTTATAGAAGATAGTCTGAGTTTGCCAGTAGAAAACTACTCTTTGGGTATGAAACAAAAACTTTTTTTATCAATTTTATTGGCAAGAAATTCTTCGATTATCCTTTTAGATGAGCCTTTTAATAATCTTGATGTTGAAGGGAGAAATTATTTGACAAAGTATTTAATGAATGAATGGAAGGGTTCTTTTATGATTGCTTCCCATATACTTCCCAAGGATATAAAATTCGATAAAATAATAGATATAGAGAAATACTCTAAATAATTTAATGAATATTAGCAACATACAATATGATGTGATAATATATATAATAACGTATGGGAAGGGGTAACATATATTAGTAAGGAGAAGAAAAATGAGGAAAATGGCTATAATAAAATATATGTTTTTAAATGAATTTAGAAAAGAATATTTGAATTTATCTCAAAGTGTATCAGAATTTTTAGGTCATAAAATCAATTATTTTTTTGTTTATATAATATCTATACTAATAAGTTTATTTAATGCTTTTCTTGTTTGCTTAGTATTTACAGCATTAAGTGAATATATTAATTATAGATATTTTTTTTGGGGAGTTTTATTTTATTCTTTTCTATTAGCATTTTTTCAAGGGAATAATTTTTCGCGGAAAATTTTAAAACCAGACATTAATGATGTTTTTTTGTATTCAAATTTATCAGATAGGGTTATTCACTTTGTTTATTTGGGAAAGGGGCTTATTAATTTTTTTATTGAATCTTTACAAGTTTTATTTATTGCTATTTATTTAATGTTATACTTTAGAACGAGTTTAATTTTAGCAATAATAAACATTCTTATGCTAATTATAATAAACATTTTTCTTTTTATATCAGGAGTTTATATTAAAAAAGAAATAGAAGATAATATATTATCAAATTGTATAATAGAAATTAAGTATGTGTTAAGATCGTTTTTTTTGATTATATTTGTATACGGCATTTCAATAATTTCTGTTGACATGATTATAAGAATAAAAAATATTTCCAATTATTCTCTAGAAACTATTAAAATTATATTTATTGATAGTATAAACCATAATTTTTCTAGTTTATTATTATTTATCACAAAAATAGAAAGTTACTTAAATAATATGTTTGTTAATGAGAATAAAGGATTGTTTTTAATAGCTATTATTTCTTTTGTAATTTTTGTATGGAATTATTATTTAAAGCAGCCATTTACATATAGAAATAATCATAAAAATTATCCTTTAAGTTTTAAAGAAAAATTTTTTAGTAAATATATTGAACTATTAACAATAAAAATTGAAAAGTTTTCTTATCTTAAGAAAGATTTTTTATTAACTGAGGAAATTGCATAATTAAGTTTTTATATTTATCAAAAAAAGAGCATAGAAAATCTAACTCATTATAAATGAGATTTTAAAAAAGGTTAAATTTTGTTATCTAGAACAACATCCTCCATTCTCTATAATATTTTTAAATTTTTATCGTTAAGCAGCTTTGCTAGCAGATACACCTATATTCAATGCAATAGTTCCTGCAACTAAGGCTATACAGTTAAGCAATGCATGAACTTTAGCCTTCTTTATACCTTTAGATCTGAGATTATCTAAATTTAGATATTTTTTTAGCCTGCTATTACATCTTTCAACAGAACTTCTT
>NZ_FOIF01000076.1 GCF_900111575.1 Anaerobranca gottschalkii DSM 13577
CTTTTGAAAGAGTATGTGTCATAAAACCAAGGGGGTAGTGTGTCTAAAATTAGAACAAAGGGGATGAACTGATGAGTAAGAAGAAAAAAGGTAACAAGAAAAAGAGTCCACAAAAAGTGAACTTAAAGAATTTTATAGAGTATGTTTGTTTGGGGTGCAAGATTGTAGAAAAAGTTCCCAAGGAAGTAGTGGAATACTTTGATATGATGGATGATGGAGATACATCAATACCACCTAGATTTAGCTGTGAGAGTTGTGGAGCAGAAATGTATCCCAAAGATTATATAGGAGTTCATGGAGAGCACTATAAAATATAAATGAATTTAAGTGCGCCGAATGGCGCTTTTTTTAAACAGTGTTATCTAATGATATCAACTTTAAATAGAGAAAAATATCCATGAAGGGAGAGAGAATTTTGAGACTAATTGTAGGCTTGGGTAATCCTGGTAATAAATATCAATTTAATAGACATAATATTGGTTTTATGGTGTTAGATAATTTAGGGAAAAAATTAAATGTTAAATTTAAGAAAGAGCCTAAATTCAATGGGGAAATGGCTGAAATAAAAGGGGGACAAAGTAAAACTATTTTATTAAAGCCTTTAACTTATATGAACTTAAGCGGGAACTCTGTAAAAGCAGTGGTGGATTACTACAAAATAAGTCTTGAAGACATAATAGTAGTTTATGATGATTTAGATTTAGAAACAGGGAAGTTTAGAATAAGATTAAAAGGCAGTGCTGGAGGACAAAAGGGGATGGCTTCAATAATCGAAAAACTGGGAAGTCAAGAAATTCCCCGGTTGAGAATGGGGATTTCTAAGCCGGAGTTTGAAAATATATCTGATTATGTTTTAAGTGATTTTCCTAAAGAACAGATCCCTTTAATATCAGAAGCCATTGACCTAGCTAGTGAAGCACTGGAACTGTTTATTAATGGTTCCACTTTGCAACAGATAATGAATAAATACAACAAAAAATAAATAAGTATTACTATAAAAATTTTAAAATAAAAGGAAAAATTTAAATTATAGCGAATATAGTATAGAAATAACCAAAAATAAAGGGGGGTTAAAGGTGCTAGTAAAAGATGTGATGACTAAAGAAGTTTATACTGTAAATCCTAAGGCTACCCTTAGAGATGTGGCTTATTTATTAGCAGTCCATGGGGTAGGTGGTTTCCCTGTGGTTGATGATAGAGGAACGCTAATAGGGATAATTACTGAAAAAGAGGTTTATAAACCGAAGGAACAAATCGATTTAGATAACGATCTTTTACTTGGCAGTTTATTAAATTTACGTAACCCTCAGCGTTTTATATCAGAACTAGCAGATAGTGCCGATGTACCAGTGGTATCTGTTATGGTATCTAATCCTATAACTATCCAGGAAAATGCTTCCATTAAAGAGGCTATGCAGGTTTTATATGAAAATAACATTGGTCGTTTACCAGTTATAAATGAAAATGGATATTTAGTGGGTATAATAACAAAAGGAGATTTATCTAGGGTAATAGAAAAATGAGGTGAGAAAAATTAATTTGCTTTTAATAGTAGGGATAATAACTATTTCTGCTTATATTCTAAATAATCTTCTTTATAAGTACTTACATGATTATTCTACATTAACTGCAGCTATCATCGAAGAAATATTGAAAACTTATGGTGGATACCTAATAGCTCAGATTCTATTAACCCATGTTATTTTTGGACTGGTAGAAGCAATTATTGATATTAAAAATAATGGGAAAAAAGGTATCTACCCTGCCATTTTTTCCTTACTTGGACATGCAGCCTTTGGTTATTTAACTTTAACAGTATTTAGATTAACAGAAAATCTTTTTTATAGTATTCTAACTGGAATATTTGCTCATATTATCTACAATTCTTTAGTTGTAGGAATTGTAAATAATCAAAGGGGAAGTAATAGGCCTTGAAAATAAATCAAGGTTTTTTAACTTTATAGCTAAGGAGAGTTAGTATATGAATTATACGGAACTTAAGAGTATACCTGAATTTAAAGAAATTGAAAATAATATTAAAAAAAAGAAAAGAACGTTGGTTTATGGGTTATCAGGTGGTCAAAAAAGTTTTTTAATTGCTAATTTAATTCAAAATACTGACATAAAAATATTATTCATAAATAATAATCATAGTAGTTCTGAAAAGGTAATGGATGAATTAAAAACATATTTAGGTGAAGATAAAGTAGGTCTATTTCCTTCTAATCCCCTTTTGCCTGGGGAAGTTGATTATAGAAGTAAAGATTTAGAGTTACAAAGGATAGAAACATTAAAAGGAATTATTGAGGGGAATTTAGGGGTAGTAGTAACTCAGATTCAAAACTTATTAGAAATATTACCTAGTAAAGAAATTTTGTTAGAAGCACAGTTTAAAATTAAATATAATGAAGATTATCCTTTTAGTGATATAGAAGAAAAACTTACAGAACTTGGATATATTAGAGCGAATCTTGTGGAGAAAAGAGGGGACTTTAGTATCCGAGGCTCTATTGTAGATATTTATCCATCAGTATCTATAAATCCTATAAGAATTGAGTTTTTTGGCGATACCGTTGAATCCATTCGTTACTTTGATCTGTCATCTCAACGGTCAAGGGAAACTATAGAAGAAATAACTATCTATCCTAATACCCTAAATATTTTAAATAAAGATAGAAAAAGTAAACTGATAAATGAATTAAAAACTCTCCTAGAAAGTAGTAAAGATATAAAAATTAAACAAAAAATAACTAGGGATTTAGAAAGGATAGAGAATAATTTAGTATTTGAAAATCTTGGGCAATATAGTTCTATTATCTATGATGGTGGTGTAAGCCTTTTAGATTTATTAGATGAATATGTTATTGTATTAGATGAGCCTCCTTTTATAAAAACTGAGTTGGAAGGTTGGGAAAAAGATTATCGGGAGCGTTTAAAACATCTTATAGAAAAGGGAGAAGTTACAAATATTCCCCTTTATTTTGAAAGTGATAAAATAATTCATAAACTAAACAAAAAAAATCTCTTATATTTATGCCTTTTATTAAGAACTTTAGGACCATTTCAAGTTGATGATACAGTT
The DNA here is from genome assembly GCF_900111575.1 of Anaerobranca gottschalkii DSM 13577. Lineage (NCBI taxonomy): Bacteria > Bacillati > Bacillota > Clostridia > Eubacteriales > Proteinivoracaceae > Anaerobranca > Anaerobranca gottschalkii. The sequence continues at coordinate 3,083 of NZ_FOIF01000076.1, forward strand.
TCACTACCCTTTAGACAAGCCCCTGTTTTTGCAGGTAATATTGAATTGTTTTTAAAAGAAGTAGAAAAATTAGTCCAAGAAGGTTACCAAGTTAAAATATATTATAACAATCAAGAAACTAAAGAAAATTTAACAAAAGAAATTACTGAACGAAAAATCTTACTAGGAGACGGGGGTAAACCAGGGGTTTACTTTAATCAAGGGCCCTTAGAAGAAGGGTTTATATTTGACAAAGGGAAAATTGCTTGTTTTGTTGAAAGTCAAATTTATAAAAGAGTAAGGGGTAAAAAAGGTAAAGGAATACAACAAGGTATAAACATTACCGATATTTCCCATTTGGATATAGGGGATTATGTGGTTCATATAAATCATGGAATAGGAATTTTTAAAGGGATAATTACATTAGAGGTTGCTGGTGGTAAAAGGGATTATATCCATGTTCAATACGCTGGAAATGATAAGTTATATATCCCTACAGATCAATTGCATTTATTACAAAAATATGTTGGAGGAGAAGGAAAAGAGCCTAAAATTTACAGTTTAAGTGGTAACGAATGGTTGAAAACTACTCAAAAAGCCAAAAAGTCTATCAAAAATATGGCGGAAAATTTATTGTATTTATATGCAAAAAGGCAAAATACCCAAGGATTTCAATTTAGCCCTGATAGCCACTGGCAAAGCCAATTTGAAGGAACTTTTCCTTATACAGAAACTGAAGATCAATTAACAGCTATTAAAGAAATAAAAAGGGATATGGAACAACCTAAGCCTATGGATAGATTATTGTGCGGAGATGTAGGGTATGGCAAGACAGAAGTAGCAATGCGGGCAGCTATGAAGGCAGTTTTAGATGGAAAGCAAGTGGCGGTCCTTGTACCAACTACAATCCTAGCACAACAACACTACAAAACTTTTAAAGAGAGATTTATAGATTTTCCTGTAAATATAGATGTCTTTAGTAGATTTAGAACTAAAAAGCAGAATGAAGAAGGATTACTTAGATTGGCTACAGGGATTACAGATATTGCCATTGGTACCCACAAATTACTTCAAAATAATGTTGTTTTTAAGGATTTAGGGTTAATAATAATTGACGAAGAACAGCGGTTTGGAGTAGCCCATAAAGAAAAATTAAAACAATTAAAAGTAGGGGTAGATGTTTTGACATTAACGGCTACACCGATTCCTAGGACTTTACATATGTCTATGTTAGGGATAAGGGATTTAAGTGTAATTGAAACACCTCCAGAAGACCGTTTCCCTGTACAAACTTATGTCTTAGAATATAGTGATGATATCATTATAACTGCTATAAAAAGAGAAATAGAAAGGGGCGGACAGGTATATTTTCTCTACAATAGAGTTCAAACAATCGAAATGATGGCAAATAGATTACAGAGTTTATTGCCTGATAGTAGAATCGCCATTGCCCACGGACAAATGAGTGAAAACAAATTAGAAAAAACTATGTTGGAGTTTTTAGAAGGAGAACATGATATTTTACTTTCCACTACTATCATTGAAACAGGATTAGATATTCCTAATGTTAATACACTAATTATTTATGATGCTGATAAATTTGGTTTATCACAGTTATATCAATTGCGAGGCAGGGTAGGAAGGAGTAATCGAATAGCCTATTGTTACTTAACTTATCAAAAAGATAAAGTATTAACTGAAGTGGCCCAAAAAAGGCTTCAAGCTATTAAAGAATTTACCGAGTTAGGTTCAGGCTTTAAAATTGCGATGAGGGATTTAGAAATTAGGGGAGCAGGAAATATATTAGGTGTAGAACAACACGGGTTTATTGCCAGTATCGGCTTTGATCTATACTGTCAATTACTAGAAGAAGCTATTGCTGAATTGAAAGGTCAAAAAAAGGAAGAACCATTGTTAGAAATAACCTTAGAACTGCCAATAGATGGATTTATTCCTGAAAAAATGATGTCTAAATCATTAAAAATTGCTTTTTACAGGAAAATCTCCACTGCTAATAATTTAGAAAGATTAGAGGAAATTGAAGAGGAACTAATAGATAGGTTTGGAGAACTGCCAATAGAAACGGTAAACCTAATCGATATAGCTCGTATAAAGATAATGGGTCAAAAGCTTCAAGTAAAATCTATAACTGCTAAAAGTTTAGGTTATCTACAAAAAATGGGGACAAGTGAATACAGTGTAGAAATAAAATTCTATCCTACTGGGAAAATTACAGGTAAAGATTTATTAGAAATTTATCAAAATAATAGAAACATAAATTTTACAGCTAAAGGGCATAACTTAATTATAGAATTAAAGAAAGTAGAAAAATCAGAACTATTAGGTGAAATAGAAAAATTATTTCATCAGCTTTTTGCAGTTCTAAATTAGCTTGTTTTTCTTATTAATCTCTGTTAGAATAAAAAAATGATGATAAATGAAGGGAAGTGGGGAAATGTCCAAAAAGTTAATCTCCGTAATCTTACTAGTAATGTTTTTTGCTGTATTATATACGGGGTGTTCTACCCAAAAAGAAGTAGTTGCAGTAATTAATGGAAGAGAAGTTACCCGAGGTGAACTTCAGAAATATTTAAGTTTGAGTATAACATTATACTCTGGACAAGAGACATTTACTGAGGCAGAAGAAAGAAGATATTTAGATTTTTTAATTAACGAAGAATTATTATATTTAGAAGGCCTAAGAAGAGGTTTTACAGTAACAGAAGAAGAAATTGAAGAAGAATATCAGGATTATAAAAATTTTATAATATCTTATTATTTAAACAATGATGAAAAAGAATTTACTAAAAGACTTAAAAGGTATAAGGTAACGGAAAATGATCTTAGGGAAATGGCTAAAAGGAATTTAATAATAACTGCATTATTTGAAGATATTGAAGAAAATATAGAACCAGTTACAGATGAAGAAGTAAGGGAATTTTATGATGCAAATGTAGAAGAACTGTTTACTTATGAAGAAAGAAGGGATATCCGCCATATCTTAGTGGATTCAGAAGAAGCTGCTAGGGCTATTTTAACTAGGCTTGAACGGGGAGAAGATTTTGCCCAATTGGCTAAAGAGTTTTCAGAATGTCCATCAGGAGAAAATGGTGGAAAACTAGGCCTTTCTGAAAGAGGTACTTATGTAGAGGATTTTGAAAAAGTAGCTTTTTCCTTAAAAGTAGGGGAAATAAGTGATGTTGTTAAAACAATTTATGGTTATCACATTATCGAAGTAACAGAGATTAAACCACCTGGAGTAGAAGAATTAGATGATGAATTAAAAGGATTAATCAAAGATTATTTACAAAGGCAAAAACCCCAACAGGCGATCTGGGCTTTATTAGAAAGCTTAAGGGAAGGGGTAGAAAATCGTTTGGCAAATTAAGGGTTGGCAAAATATGAATAAAAACTTCCTCGCCGTTAAATAATAGCAATAGGAGAATAGAAGAATGACCCACAACTTATCCAATCGAGGAGGTTTATATGGTGAAAGCTACTGGAATTGTAAGACGGATAGATGACCTTGGTAGAGTAGTAATACCTAAAGAAATTAGAAGGACTTTAAAGATCAGAGAAGGAGATCCCTTAGAAATTTTTGTAGATAGAGATGGAGAGGTAATACTAAAAAAATACTCACCCATCGGAGAATTAGGGGATTTTGCTAAAGAATATGCAGAGAGTCTTTATGATTCCTTAGGACACATATGTGCTATTTCTGATAGAGATAATATAATAGCAATTTCTGGGGGATCTAAAAAAGAGTATTTAAATAAACCCATAGGTTCTGCTATTGAAAGGGCTATGGAAGAAAGAAGGACTATTAAAGGAGATCAAGATAAAGATTTAACGATTCTAGCAGATGAAGAGAATAAATACACAGCCAAAGTCATAGCTCCTATCATTGCCAATGGTGATCCAATTGGTGCAGTAATAGTATGTAGTAAAGAACCCGGGATTAGTTTTTCTGAAGTAGAACAAAAAATGGCAGAAGCTGCAGCAAGCTTTTTAGCAAAACAAATGTCTCAATAAAAAAGGTGGTGCGGTACCACCTTTTTTTATTGCTTAGGAAAGTATAGATTGCTAGGTATGTGGATAAATGTTATTATGTAGTGGGGTGAGTTGTTTATGGCTACGGGAATAATAAAACAAATATTTGAAGATAAATGGGGAGAGTTTAAAGAAAAATACCCAATTAGGCCAACAGTATTGTCAGAAGTAAAAAAGATGCTAACTTGTAAAGATATGAGTGAAGGATATAGCAAATTTTGTTGTCCGACATGTAATGAAGTCAGATATGTAGGCTTTACCTGTAAGAGTCGCTTCTGTACATCTTGTGGTCGGAAAGCAACAGAACAGTGGGTAGAAAAATTAAGCAAAGAATTATTTGAA
>NZ_FOIF01000077.1 GCF_900111575.1 Anaerobranca gottschalkii DSM 13577
TAGAAAAAGTTCCCAAGGAAGTAGTGGAATACTTTGATATGATGGATGATGGAGATACATCAATACCACCTAGATTTAGCTGTGAGAGTTGTGGAGCAGAAATGTATCCCAAAGATTATATAGGAGTTCATGGAGAGCACTATAAAATATAAATGAATTTAAGCGCGCCGAATGGCGCTTTTTTTTATACAAAAGGGGGGAACATATTTTCTGTTTAGGGCTTTAAATTCGTAACTATTACTGATATAATAAAAAATAGATTTGTACAGAATGATGGGGTGATAAAATGCTGCCAGGAAAATTCCAACTGGTTTCTAAATATAAGCCAACAGGGGATCAGCCCAAAGCAATAAAGAAGTTAGTAGAAGGTATTGAAAAAGGCTATAAAGGCCAGACCCTTTTAGGGGTAACAGGTTCAGGGAAGACTTTTACCATGGCCAACGTCATAGCCCAAGTCAATAAACCAACTATTGTAATTGCCCATAATAAAACTTTAGCTGCCCAACTTTGTAGTGAGTTTAAAGAGTTTTTTCCCAATAACGCTGTGGAGTATTTTGTCAGCTATTATGACTACTATCAACCAGAGGCGTATATTGCCCATACCGATACTTACATCGAAAAAGATGCTCAAATAAATGATGAAATTGACAAGCTCCGTTACTCTGCAACTTCCGCCCTTTTTGAAAGGCGGGATGTAATTATTGTCGCCAGTGTATCTTGTATTTACGGATTAGGTTCTCCTGAGGAGTATAGAGATTTAATAGTTTCATTGAGGGTAGGAATGGAAAAAGAAAGGGACGAAGTTATTAAGGAGTTAGTGGAAATCCAGTACCTCAGGAATGATACTGATTTTAAACGGGGGACCTTTAGAGTTCGGGGAGATACATTAGAAGTTTTTCCTATTGGAAATAGTGAAAATGCAATTAGAATCGAGTTTTTCGGTGATGAAATAGATAGGATAACAGAAGTAAATGCCTTAACTGGAGAGATAATAGGACTTAGAAACCATGTCGCTATTTTCCCTGCTTCCCATTATATTACCGCTAGGGAAAAAGTAAGACTGGCTACGGAAGCTATCGAAAAAGAGTTGGAGGAAAGGTTAGAGTATTTTAAATCTAAAGGGAAGCTATTGGAAGCCCAGAGGTTAGAACAGCGAACCCGCTATGACTTAGAAATGATGAGGGAAATTGGTTTCTGCCAGGGAATTGAAAATTATTCCCGCTATTTGACTGGTAGAGAACCGGGTAGTAAACCTTATACTTTACTAGATTTTTTCCCCGATGACTATTTGATGATTATTGATGAATCCCATGTTACTATCCCTCAGATAGGAGCTATGTACGCAGGAGATAGATCGAGGAAAGAGTCTTTGGTAGAACACGGTTTTCGCTTACCTTCAGCCTTTGATAACAGGCCTTTAAAATTTGAGGAATTTGAACAAGTGATAAACCAAGTGATTTATGTATCTGCAACCCCTGCAGAATACGAATTACAACACTCACAACAGGTGGTGGAACAAATAATTAGGCCTACAGGATTAGTGGATCCTGTGATCAGTGTTAAGCCGGTAGAAGGCCAAGTTGATGATTTGCTTCATGAAATTAGACAAGTTGTGAAAAATAATAACAGGGTTTTGGTTACAACCCTTACAAAACGAATGGCTGAAGATTTAACAGATTATTTAAAAGAGGCAGGTATTAAAGTTAAATACCTCCATTCAGATATTAAAACAATAGAGAGAATGGAGATAATTAGGGATTTGCGTTTAGGTGAATTCGATGTATTAGTTGGTATCAACCTTTTAAGGGAGGGGTTAGATATCCCGGAAGTTTCCCTTGTAGCCATCTTAGATGCTGATAAGGAAGGATTTTTGCGTTCTGAAAGGTCGTTAATTCAAACAATAGGTAGAGCTGCAAGGAATGTAGAGGGTAGAGTAATCCTTTATGCCGATACTGTAACTAAATCTATGGAAAAGGCAATCAATGAGACAAATCGCCGTAGAGAAATGCAAATCGCTTACAACAAAAAACACAATATCCAGCCTAAATCTGTTTCTAAAGATATCCATGCAGTTATTGAAGCTACAAAAGTGGCCGAAGAGGGAGCTAAATACGTAACTGATAAAGGGAAGAAAATGGGTAAAAAAGAAAAAGAATTGTTATTAGCAAAACTTGAAAAGGAAATGAAGGAAGCTGCTAAAGCTTTAGAGTTTGAAAAAGCCGCTTATTTAAGGGATATGATAATTGAATTAAAGGGAAATTGATATTGCAGAGGAGAGAGACAGAAGTTATGAAAAATATAGTAATAAAGGGTGCTAGGGAAAATAACCTAAAAAATATTGATTTAACAATACCTAGAGATAAATTAATTGTTTTTACAGGTCTTAGTGGTTCTGGAAAATCCTCTTTAGCCTTTGAAACTATTTATGCCGAGGGACAGAGAAGGTATGTTGAATCCTTATCTGCCTATGCTCGACAATTTTTAGGTCAGATGGAAAAGCCCGATGTTGACTCAATAGAAGGTTTATCACCGGCCATATCCATTGATCAGAAAACCACCAGTAAAAACCCTAGATCAACGGTGGGAACAGTAACGGAAATTTACGATTATCTTCGTTTGCTATATGCCAGGGTAGGAAAGCCTTTTTGTCCTCATTGTAAAGAAGAGATAAAACAACAAACGGTTTCCCAGATGGTAGATAAGATTATGGAATTACCTCCCAAGACAAAACTTCAAATATTAGCTCCCGTTATTAGGGGAAGAAAAGGTGAACACATTAAGGTATTAGAAGGTCTAAGAAAAAGTGGATTTGTCCGAGTTCGAATCGATGATCACCTCTATGAATTAACTGAGGAAATTAAATTGGAAAAAAATAAAAAGCATACAATTGAAGTGGTGGTAGACAGGCTAGTGGTAAAAGAAGGGATTGAAAACCGTTTAGCAGATTCTTTGGAATTGGCTTTAAATCACGGAGATGGGATCGCAATAGTTGATATAGTAGATGGGGAATCAATAACCTTTAGTCAAAACTTTGCTTGTATCCAATGTGGCTTCAGTTTTGAAGAAATCAGTCCCCGGATTTTTTCCTTTAATAATCCTTATGGTGCATGTGAAGAATGTGGAGGTTTAGGAAGTCATTTAGAGCCTGATCCTGATTTAATTATCCCTGATCCAACCTTATCTATAGAAGAAGGGGCTATAGCACCTTGGAGTAAGAGTTCTTCAACGTACTATAGTAGTATGTTAAAGGCTGTAGCTAAAGAAATAGGAATAGACACCAAAGTCCCTATAAATGAACTCCCTAAAGAAGGGATAAAAACTTTGCTTTACGGAATACCTAATAAAAAGTTTAAAATAAAGTATGAAGATTCCCAAGGAGAAGTACAAGAGATTAACGCTTTATTTAGAGGTTTAATAAATTGGATTAAAATGCGATACAGAGAAACTTCTTCAGAATACATTAAAAATGATTTACAAGGATATATGTCCAATATTCCTTGTCAAAAATGTAATGGAGCCCGTTTAAAACCGGAAAGTTTAGCGGTACTGATTGGGGATAAAAACATTTCACAGTTAACAGCCCTTTCAGTTGTCGAAGTTAAAGATTATCTAAACAGGATAAAATTTACCGAAAAAGAAATGATGATTGCCCGGATGATCCTAAAGGAGATAAATGAACGGTTAGGTTTTTTAATCGATGTTGGTTTAGATTACCTTACTTTAGACAGAGCTGCTGGAACTTTATCGGGGGGAGAAGCCCAGAGGATCCGTTTAGCTACCCAAATTGGTTCTAGTTTAATGGGGGTATTATATATTTTGGATGAGCCTAGTATTGGTCTTCACCAACGGGATAATGAAAGGCTATTAGCAACTTTGAAGAAACTTAGGGATCTTGGGAATACTCTAATTGTGGTGGAACACGATGAAGATACCATGAAAGCTGCAGACTTTATAGTGGATATTGGTCCATTGGCAGGGGCCCAAGGGGGAGAAGTGGTAGCAGCAGGTACACTAGAAGACATCATGAAAGAACCCCGTTCAGTTACAGGTCAATATTTAAGGGGAGAAAAACGTATTTTTGTTCCTCAAAACAGGAGGAAGCCTAATGGTAAATGGATTGAAATTATTGGAGCTAGAGAGAATAATCTCAAAAATATCGATGTAAAAATACCTTGTGGTGTCTTTACTTGTGTAACTGGAGTATCTGGATCTGGTAAAAGTACTTTAATTAACGAAATTTTATATAAAGCTTTAGCTCAGAAACTCCACAATGCTAAAGCTAAACCAGGAGCCCATGATGCTATTTACGGTTTAGAAAATATTGAAAAAGTAATAGATATAGATCAATCACCTATTGGTAGAACTCCCCGCTCCAATCCTGCAACCTATACCGGTGTCTTTGATTACATTAGAGAACTTTTTGCATCTACCAACGATGCCCAAGCTAGAGGTTATAAAGCCGGTAGATTTAGTTTTAATGTCAAAGGGGGCAGGTGTGAAGCTTGTCGGGGAGACGGGATTATAAAGATTGAGATGCATTTTTTACCCGATGTCTATGTTCCCTGTGAAGTGTGTAAAGGAGCAAGGTATAATAGGGAGACATTAGAAATTAAGTATAAAGGTAAGACAATAGCCGATGTTTTAGATATGTCGGTAGAGGAAGCTGTAGAATTTTTTCAAAACATTCCTAAAATCAAGAGGAAGCTTGATACACTCTATGATGTAGGATTAGGTTATATTAAGTTAGGTCAATCTGCTACTACCCTTTCCGGGGGAGAGGCTCAGAGGGTTAAATTAGCTACAGAGTTAAGCCGGAGAAGTAATGGAAAAACCCTATATATTTTAGATGAACCTACCACTGGTTTACACATAGCTGATATTGACAAATTGCTACAGGTATTGAGTCGCCTAACCGATGAAGGGGATACGGTATTGGTTATAGAGCATAACCTTGATGTCATTAAAACTGCAGATTATATTATTGATTTAGGACCTGAAGGGGGAGACCGTGGGGGCACAATAGTTGCTCAAGGTACACCAGAGGAAATAGTTAAGGTTTCAGAAAGTTACACAGGAAAATTTTTAAAACCATATCTTAAGTGGCAGTAAAGGGGGGATATTTTGATTAAAGATGAAGTAAAAGAAATTATAAATAAATTGCCTTCTTCTCCAGGGGTCTATATCATGAAAGATAAATATGGGGAAGTAATTTATGTTGGTAAAGCCCTTTCTTTAAAAAATAGGGTAAAATCTTATTTTTCAAAAAGTGAAGGGAAAGGGGCAAAGGTTTTAGCTTTGGTACAAAATATCGCAGCTTTAGACTATATTGCTACAGATTCAGAAGTTGAAGCTTTGATTCTAGAAAGTAACCTGATAAAAAAACACCGGCCTAAATACAATATCTCCTTAAAGGATGATAAACACTATCCCTATATTAAAATAAATCTTAAAGAGGATTTTCCGGTAGTGGAAAAAGTGAGGAAGATTACTAAAGATAAAGCTAGATATTTTGGACCCTATCCTTCTGGGATAGTTGTCAATGAAACCTTAAATGCAATTAGAACCCTTTTTCCCTTAAGGACTTGTAAAGGAAAGCTATCCAAAAAAGATAGGCCCTGCTTAAATTACCATATTAAAAAATGCCTTGCACCTTGTGCAGGGAGAATCTCTTCTGAAGATTATCAGAAGATCGTTGAAGAAGTAATTTTGTTTTTAGAAGGTAAAAATCTAGAGTTAATTAAAAAAATGGAAGAAGAAATGGTGAAAGCAGCGGAAAATTTAGATTTTGAAAAGGCTGCTAAGTTAAGGGATCAATTACAGGGAGTCAAAGCAATAGGGGAAAAACAAAAAATTATTTTTAGTGATTTAGAGGATCGGGATATCTTAGCTTTAGCTCAAGGGGATAATTTAGCTTGTATTCAAATTTTTAGTATTAGGGGAGGGAAATTACTAGGCAGTGAATCCTTCAAGTTAGAAAATACTGGGGGATCTACACCGGAGGAATTATTCCATGCCTTTATAACTCAATACTATAATAATGCTCCAATAATACCAGGGGAAATATTATTACCTATGGAACTACAAGACTCTAAAGTACTATTAGAATTTCTATCTAAGAAAAGAAATGGGAAGGTAGTTCTTAAGGTTCCCCAAAAGGGAGATAAAAAGTCTTTATTGGAGATGGCAGAAAAGAATGCAAAACTTCAGCTACAAACCTTTATCTCTCAACAGCAAAAAAATAAGCAAGAAGCTGAAGAAGGATTATTAGATTTAGCTAAAGCTTTAGGTTTAGAGGAATTACCTTGGCGGATGGAATGTTATGATATTTCAAATATCCAAGGGGAACATTCTGTTGCCTCAATGGTAGTTTTTGAAGGGGGAAAACCGGTAAAGGAAAAATACAGGAAGTTTCAAATTAGGACAGTACAAGGACCTAATGATTTTGCTTCTATGGCAGAAGTGATAAAGAGGAGATTGGAAAATTTTTTAGAAGGGGATAGTAGTTTTACACCCCTTCCTCATCTGATAATTATAGATGGTGGTAAAGGACAATTGTCAGCAGCAAGAAAAGTTATGGAAGAGACCGGTTTTGGTCATATAAAAACAATAGGTTTAGCTAAAAGGGAAGAAGAAATTTTCTTACCTAATAGATCAGAAGGGATAATTTTACCTAGAAACAGCAAAGGGCTTTACCTATTACAGAGGATTAGAGATGAAGCCCATCGTTTTGCCCTAACTTATCACAGGAAATTGAGGACAAAAAATACTTTGACATCGGAATTAGATAAGATTCCTGGAATTGGTGCTACAAGGAAAAAGATTTTATTACAAACCTTTGGCTCAGTAGAGGAAATATCCACTAAAGATGTAGGAGAAATAGCAGCGGTAAAGGGAATTCCCTGGAAAGTGGCGGAAGAAGTTTATAAACATTTTCGCAAAAGTAGATAGGAGTAATTCAGACTGAATCAGTTTGTAGACAAAGTCACCATCAGCTGTGGTAATTAAACAAAGATACGATTAAGTTGAGGAGATAGATTTAAGAGCTGATTAGATAAAAGGAAGAAGGGGTGAGGAACAGGACGTTCCGAAAGCTCTATTGAGCCATGGATGGCGAATTAGAGCGGTACCCTTCTTCCTTTTAGATAGAAGCCTTAAATCTCGACGCAAAACTTTGTTAGAATGTTTAATTACCACAGCCTTTAAAAAATGACTTTGTCTACATTTTTTTAATAGGAAGTTTTAGATTTCTTAGATAGGTATTAATTTTTTAAAAATTTTATCACAAATCTCTTGCATTTTACATAAATATTA
>NZ_FOIF01000078.1 GCF_900111575.1 Anaerobranca gottschalkii DSM 13577
TATTATTTAAAAAATTTTTTTTAAAAAGTAAAGGTGCTGGATTAACAGCACCTCAGACTGAAGACAAACTAAAGACAAAGTCATCTTAGCTGTGGTAATTAAACAAAGATACGATTAAGTTGAGGAGATAGATTTAAGAGCTAATTAGATAAAAGGAAGAAGGGGGGAGGAACAGGACGTTCCGAAAGCTCTATTGAGCCATGGACGGCGAATTAGAGCGGTACCCTTCTTCCTTTTAGATAGAAGCCTTAAATCTCGACGGAGACTTTGTTAGAATGTTTAATTACCACAGCCTTTAAAAAAAGACTTTGTCTACAAACTGAGGTGCTGGATTAACAGCACCTTATTTTTTAGTCTTATTATAAAAATAATATCCTAACTGTAATACCAACCCCAATACTATACTAGCAATAGTCCACATAAAAAGGGCTAAAATACCAATTAAATCTCCCCAACCTCCCATTCCTTTTATAAAGGAACGGAACATCTCTATAAATCCAAAGGTTAGCCCTAAAATAGTTGTAACTAAAGCTATTTTTAAATGAAAGCGATTCAATAGAAAAATAATAAACCCAACAATTATTGAAAAAACTAAATAGGCTATTAAATTCTGTAGGGTAATTTCCCGTTGAAGAACAAATTTAACAGCAGTAAATAGTAAAACAAAGGATAATAATGCTACTACCAAAGGCAAAAGCCATTTCTTCCCCATTTCTTTTTTAATTTCCATTTCTATTCCTCCTCTCCTTTTTTATGATTAGCTCTGTATTCTACATTAATATTTATAATTCGACAAAGGAGATAAATATTCCTGTTCTTAATTACTGAAAACTGAAAATTTTTTATTAATTTTATTACTGAAATCTCCATTCTGATATAATCTTTTCTGCTATTCTAATTCCGTCTACAGCTGCCGATATTATTCCCCCAGCATAGCCTGCCCCTTCGCCACAGGGATATATTCCTTTTATATTGCTTTGATACGTTTCATCCCTAAGTATCCTTATTGGTGAAGAACTACGGGTTTCTACACCTGTTAAAATTGCATCTTTGTAAGCAAACCCTTTAAGCTTTTTATCAAAATCTAAAATAGCTTCTTTTAAAGTATTAACTACATATTCTGGCAGCACATCCTTTAGATTTGCCATTTTAACCCCTTTTTTGTAAGTAGGTACTACTGACCTATATTCTTTACTTTCTTTATCCTGTAAAAAATCCCCTACTAATTGGGCCGGAGCAAAATAATTTCCTCCCCCTATTTGAAAGGCCTTTCTTTCCCATTTTCTTTGAAATTCTATACCAGCTAGGGGATGACTAGTTTCAAAATCTTTTGGTGTTATCCCCACTAATAAAGCACTGTTGGCATTTTCTCCATCCCTTGAATGATAACTCATACCATTTGTCACAACTCCACCTTCTTCAGAAGCCGCTGCTACTACTAATCCTCCAGGACACATACAAAAGGTGTAAGCACTTCTCCCATTAGGAGAATGATATGCCAGCTTATATTCAGCTGCACCTAAACGGGGATGTCCAGCAAACTTCTTATACTGGGCCTTATTAATTAAACTTTGTGGATGTTCGATTCTGACTCCTATGCTAAAGGCCTTTTGTTCGATGTTTAACCCTTTATTATAGAGAACTTGAAAAGTATCCCTTGCACTATGACCTAAAGCTAATACTAAAACTTGGGCTGGAATTTCACCTTTATTTGTTTTAATTCCATATATTTTCCCATCCTTTATCAATAAGTCCTCTAATTTAGTATTAAAATAGACCTTTCCTCCATTTGCTATAATTTGTTGTCTGATATTTTTTACTACAAACTTTAAAATATCAGTCCCCACATGGGGTTTATAACTATAGAGAATTTCTTCTGGTGCTCCCCCTTTTACCATCTCTTCTAATACTTTTCTGCATCTTTTATCTTTAATTAAAGTAGTAAGTTTTCCATCGGAAAAGGTACCAGCTCCCCCTTCACCAAATTGTACATTACTCTCAGTATTTAAAATCCCTTCTCTCCAAAATTTTTCTACCCTTTCCGTCCTTTTTTCAACATCTTCCCCCCGCTCAATGATTATAGGGTTATATCCCAATTGGGAAAGAATAAGACCGCAAAACAAACCGGCAGGCCCAGCTCCCACAATTACTGGAGGGTTTTCTAATCTTCTACTACCTATCTCTGGATAATTATAGCTATAGTCAGGAGTTAAATTATACCCTTTTTTTACTAGTATTTCTTCTAATCTATCTCCTACCTCTACATCTACTGTATAAACAAAATAAATCATCTCTTCTTTTCTAGCATCTATCGATTCTTTAAAAATTTTATAACTCCTGATCTCCTTTTTGGGTATATTTAAAGTTTTAGCTATTAGTTTAGGTAAAACTTCATCTTTATTTTGTTCTATTGATAGTTTAAGATTTGATAATCTCAACATTTCTTACTCTCCTTTTATCTTTCTAAAATTATTGCTTTAATTATATTACTATTTGTCTTTAAAAACAATTCATGTATAAAAGAAAAAATAATGAGCTAGACTATTAACGGAAAACAAAATTACGCTAAAACAAGCAGATATTTAAAGAAATATTTAGAAAAACAAAGAAATAATTCTATATTTTAAATTAATATTAGTTTTTTCCAGTTTACAATCAATTTTAACCGTAAATAGACTTTGATTAAAAAAATATACTATGATATATAATAATTAGAAAGTCAAAGAAAGTCAAAGTCAAAAATATTTAAGGAGGTGTTGTTTATGTTTGGTTTAACTCCCTTTAGAAGAAGAAACGAAATGGTACCTCACACTAAAGACATTTTTGACAACATTGATACTATGTTTGAAAACTTTTTAAATGATTCCTTTTTCCCTTCCCTCTATAAAAACAGTAATTATATGAAAGTGGATATTAAGGAAAAGGAAAATGAGTACATTGTTGAAGCAGAACTTCCCGGTGTAAATAAAGAACAGATTAATATTGATGTAAGAAACGACCGTTTAACAATTTCAGTTGAACAACGGGAAGAAATTAATGAAGAAAAACATAATTTCATTCGTAGAGAAAGACGATATGGTTCTATGACCCGTTCCTTTATGGTAGATAATGTAGATGAAGAAAAAATTAAAGCCAGCTTAAGAAATGGTGTCTTGACTATCATCTTACCCAAAAAAGAACCTAATAAACCCCTAGGCAGAAGAATTGAAATTGAATAACAAAAATAACTCCCCTATTTGGGGAGTTATTTTTGTTCCATAAGTTTAGCATGTACTACTAATCTAGCATTATCGAATTCATAACTACAGGTAGAGAGGGTTAAGATTTTATCTGT
The DNA here is from genome assembly GCF_900111575.1 of Anaerobranca gottschalkii DSM 13577. NCBI lineage: Bacteria > Bacillati > Bacillota > Clostridia > Eubacteriales > Proteinivoracaceae > Anaerobranca > Anaerobranca gottschalkii. Next base: position 3,335 of record NZ_FOIF01000078.1, read on the forward strand.
AATACCTAGTTCAACTTCCTTTTTAAATATCGAGTTTTTTCTAGTATACTGAAGAAACTGAAGGTATTCTTCTTCTGTAGAAAAGTTTGGGGTTATATAATAACTGTTAGCTTCCGTTACATAAATAGAATATACTTTAAAAATATAATTTCCTTCCCTTGTTTTTAAATAAATTTTATCATTATTGTTAAAAAAATCCTTATCCCTAAATTTAGTTAAATGGGCAAACATCGAGCCATCCCTCATTCTATGGCCATAGATGATGGTATTTTGGTCAAAATCTATGGGGTTGTTCCGATAATCCATAAAAATTGCCCCACCTCTGTTTCTAACTCCATTAAAATTGATATTGAGGTAGTAATGGTTGTCTACTCCTTGAACAACAGGATAATCAATATTGGAATTCTCTATAAATATCCAAGCTACTGTATCTGGATTTATTTCTAATAGTTTATCGAACAATTTTTCATTAGGATTTTCATGTTCATTGGGACTTTCGGTATCTTCTTTTTCCCCAATATTTAATGATTGTTGATATATCTCCCTGACCTGTTGATAATCCCTAGAGTTTCTATAATACTGATATAACCCCCATAAACCTTGGGTACTGCTATAAATAAATATCCCCAATACCAAAAAATAAACTGCTTTTTTTAACATTCCCCTCACATCCATAAGTTTATAAAAATTTGGCAAACTTCTCTAATTCTTGAACTTCGTTGACCAATTCATCTACCAAGGCATTTACCTCTTCGGTAGCAGCCATTTGCTCTTCACTAATAGCACTAACTTCGTGAATAGAATTGATCATAGTACCAACTAATTCCCTTAAAATAGCTACTATATTTTTTACCTGTGATGCCGATTTAATGGTCTCATCTGAAAGTCTCCTTATTTCTTCTGCCACTACAATAAAACCCCTGCCATGTTCTCCAGAACGGGCCGCTTCGATGGCAGCATTTAAGCCTAATAATTTTGTTTGTTTGGAAATATTATCTATTAACTTTAAAATATCCTCTGTTTTATCTAGTGCTTCCTTTACTTCCGATGTAGAAGAGGCAATTTTTTCACTATTTTCTGCTAAGTTTTGAGCAGAAGAGGAAATTTCTTTAACACTAGCACCTGCTTGATTAAAAGATGAAGCAAAGTTATTAACTATCCCCTTTAATTTTTCTTCATTCTCCACACTAAAGACAACTGCCAATGCCCCTATAATTTCTCCCCCTTCCAAAACTGGAATGGAAATAGCTTTTATAGGAATACCCCATACATCATCTGAAATAGATATTTCAACTTTTCTTTTTTTAACTATAGCATTATGTACAGCACTACCTTTCTTTATAAGATCTCCCACTTTTATTCCTAAGTCAAAGGTCTTCCCAGGACTATAGTATAAATATTTTTCTAAATCAACAACACCGATAGCAACATCGTGTAAAAACATCTCTTTCCAAAACTGGACTGATTGTATAATTATATCTAATTTATTCATAAAGATATCATCTCCTCCATTTATTTTGCTACAACTAGCTGTCAAATTAATAATAACAAACAGCTACCATTTAATAAATAGGAAATTCTACTTAATTTACTCTTATTCTCCATTTAACTTAAAATTCCTTTTAAACTTTTTTAAAAATCTTTAGTTATTTAGCTTATTAATTTGCATAATTTCCTAGATAGTTAAAAAAACTAAAGAAAAAGAAAGGAGACAATACTATGCCTTGGAAAAGAGGAAAAATTAAGTTTAACGATGGAACTGTTTATCCCGCAGAACTGTTGATTGAAGAAGATGGAGAAGTTTGGAATGTAAAGGTTTTTAAAGAAAATAATGTTATTGAAGAGATTGATGCAAAAAGATTTGCTCAACAGTTAAAAAAAGATATCAATGATGTTTATCCCTTCGATTATGAACTGGAATAGGTTAAAATTAAATTTTAATATAGTGCCTAAAACTAAATTTTCCTAAAAAAAATTTTTTATTGTTTGACATTTCTATTGTACTGTGTTATGATTAGGTTAATACAAAAGCAGACCTCTTTTGTGTGCAATTTCTTTTAGAAATTGGAAAAAAATTTTTTGGGTCACCCCTGAAAATCAGGGTAGTTTATAGGAGGTTTAAGTTAAATGCAACAAGGAGTAGTAAAATGGTTTAACGCTGAAAAAGGATACGGATTCTTATCCGTTGAAGGAGGAGCTGACGTATTCGTTCACTTTTCAGCAATTCAAGGAGAAGGGTTTAAAACTCTAGAAGAAGGACAGAGAGTTTCTTTCGAAATTACCGAAGGTAGTCGTGGTCCTCAAGCTGCTAACGTTGTAAAACTTTAGTATGCAAAATATAACAGTTCCTCAACGAGGAACTGTTTTTGTTTTATATATAAAATCAATAAAGGTATTTATCTAAAGCTGGGGTTACTCCCCAGTATTTCTTTGCCTCTAGATATTTTTCCATTCCCTTAGGATTTTCACCTTTTTTCTCTCCCCTAATCATTATATTTTTAGGGGTTTCTAAAGGAGAAACGTACTCTACCACACTAACTTTGTAGCCATGGGCCTCTAATGCTAACACCCTTAACCCGTCAGTTATAATATCGGAAATTTTATTTTTTAATATAGGGAACCGGGCAAAGGATTCCAACTGGTTATAGTTGAGTTGTTCCCGCAAATCTTTTTGACAACATGGAACTGCCACTATATAGTCAGCCTTTAGTCTTATACCTAAAGCTAATTGTTGATCTGTAGCTGTATCACAGGCGTGGAGACTTAATACTAAATTGACCTCCCGCTCTGTATAAAAATTTTCAATTTTAGTAGCATGAAACTCCATATTACGGTATCCCAATTGATCTCTAATTTTTTCTGCCCCTTTAATTACTTCAGGGTTAGCATCAATTCCAATAAAATAACATCTTTTTCGTAAGTGATCCTGTAAATAGTAATTTAGAACAAAACTTAAATATGATTTTCCACAACCACAATCCACCACCACTAATTCTTTGTCTTGGGGCCAATCTTTTAAGAAATTGTCTAGAAGTTCTACAAATCTATCTATTTGGTAATACTTTCTCCTTTTATCTTTGGGAATCTCCCCTAGTGTATTCATAATTCCTAAAACTTTCAATAGTTTAGCTGCCTGTTCTTTTTTTATAAACTGCTGTCTAGTCCCTTCTTCAACATCTAGATGCTTACTGGGTGGTTCATCTAAAGTACTAAAATTTACTTTAACCTTTCCTTTGTTTATATCCAAAAGGATTTTAGTTCCCCTTTCTAAAATTTCCACCTTTCCATCTTTACCAGCTAAAAATTCTATAATTTTATCCGAAACTAAAGTTAAAGCTAATCTTTCCCTCTTGTTTTTATATTGCCAGATCAGATCTTCTTCACTATAAAGGATTTTGGCCGATTTCCCTTCAAAATTTATAACTTCTAAACTGACAAATGTATTTTTATCATTTATCCTCATCATTAAAGCTTGTAGGGAATTTCTGATATTTGACATAAAAATCTCCTTCCTAATTGTATTTATTATTATTTTACAACATTTTTGATTTAAATAAAATTAAAGGTTTAGGAGAAGAATTATTTAATTATATAGTTATAAAAATAAATAAAAACAGCAAAAACATTAAAAATTTCAATAAATATTATTATTAAAATAAATATATGTTATAATTATCTCATAAAGAGATGATTATAATAAAATCTAAAGAAGTATTGGAATTATTGCAAATATCAAGACCTACTCTAACAAAATATGTAAAAGAAGGTTTGATAAAAGTAAGTGTTCTACCTAATGGTAGATATGATTATGACAAAGACAGT
>NZ_FOIF01000079.1 GCF_900111575.1 Anaerobranca gottschalkii DSM 13577
TGACTTTGTCTATAGTTTGTCTTCAGTCTGAAGGGAGCCTATGGCTCCCTTCAGTTTACTCTACGTCTAAGTAATCTTTTGCCCACTGGGCTATTTTGTCAAAGGTTTCTTGACAATTACTTTCAATGTATACCCTTAAGAGGGGTTCTGTACCAGAAGGTCTAAAAAGTACCCAACTGCTGTTATCTTCTAATAACATTTTCGTTCCGTCAATGCGGTTTACTGATACTACCTTTAAACCTGCAACTTCAGTAGGGGTATTTTCTCTAAGGTTATTTAAAATACTTTCTTTCTTTTCTTCCGGTACCCTTAAATCTAATCTTTTACTTATAAAATTACCGTATTCATCTAATAAACCATGCCATTGTTCTTTTAATGGCCCTTTCTTTACTACCATTAAAGCTACTAAACAATCTACTAAAATACCATCTTTTTCAGGTATGTGGCCATGAATACTAGCACCACCACTTTCTTCTCCACCAATCAAAACTCCCCCTTGTTCCATAGCTTCTCCAACATATTTGAAACCTACAGGGGTTTCTGTCACTTCATACCCAAGTTTTGCTGCCATTTTATCTATAAGGTGGGTGGTGGCTACAGTTCGGATCACCCTATTTTGTGTACTATCTTCTTCAGCTAAGTACTGGAACAACAATGGTATTAACTGATTAGGTACATAATAGTTTCCTTCATGATCAACTATCCCAAATCTATCAGCATCACCATCTAAAGCTAAACCTAATTGGGCATTATGTTCTTTAACTTTATTAACTAATCCTTCCAAATGTTCCAGATTTGGTTCCGGTAAACTTCCTCCAAAGTATGGATCTTTATTTGTATTGATCTTTATTACTTCACAGCCTACCTCTTCTAATAATGATGGTAAATATTCTGCCCCTGCTCCGTGCATAGGATCTACTACAACTTTTAATCCTTTAAGTTTTGCTAAGTCTAATAGGGATGTCAAATGCCTTTTATAATCTAACCAAGGATTATAAATAGTAGTTTGACCCTCCACTTGGGGAGTATAATCTTGGGGATTATGTAGATGTTTTTCAATATCTTTAGTAATTTCTAAAGTAGCTGGACCGGCGTAATGGGGAATAAACTTAATCCCGTTATATTCTGGAGGATTGTGACTGGCAGTAAACATTATCGCCCCTGCAGCCCCTTTCTCTTTTACACCATATGCTATTACCGGTGTAGGAGTCGGTTTATCTGTTAAATAAACATTTATCCCCCAACTATTTGCTAATTTAGTGGCAAGTTGAGCAAATTTTTCTCCTAAAAATCTTGTATCATAGCCTACCACTAAGCCTTTATCTCCCATTCCTTTAAAATGAACATGGGCGAGAATTGCCTTTACTACCTTTTCAACATTATCAAAGGTAAAGTCATCGGCTAAAATCCCTCTCCAACCATCAGTTCCAAATTTAATTTTTGTCATTTCCTTCACCCTTTACATAGTTTTTAACTTTATGTATATTCTAGCAAAAATCAAATATTCCTGCAAAATTTTAATAAAATAAATGTACGATAAAGATGAGTAAAAACTTGAAAAAGGAAGAAGGTAAATACCCTTCTTCCCCTTTTGTTAGTCTACTAAAGCAATAGCCTCGATCTCAATACCTACATCTTTGGGCAATCTTGCCACTTCTACACAAGACCTTGCCGGTGGATTTTCACCAAAATATTGGGCATAAACTTCATTGATTTCACCAAATTGATTCATGTCTTTAATAAAAACTGTTGTTTTGATTACTTTATCAAAACTGGTTCCAGCTTCTTCTAAAATAGCTTTCAAATTTTCCATTACTTGCTTTGTTTGCTCTTTGATATCAGTTGATACCAACTCCATGGTTTGGGGATCAAAGGGGATTTGACCTGAAGTATAAAGGAAGTTACCTACCCTTACCCCTTGTGAATAAGGCCCTATTGCTGCAGGAGCATTTTTTGTGGAAATAATTGTTTTATTCATTGAATGACCTCCTTTTAATATAATATACTATGTATATCTATTTATATTTTAATATACCCTTAAAAGTTAGTCTATATTAGGGAGGTAAAAAAAATGGAAAAATATTTTAGATTTATGGAAAATGGTTTAGATATTATAACTACAACTAAAGGCTGTGGTAACATGCTTTATCAAAGGGGAGGTAAGGAGGTTTGGGATAATTACTTAACCTTATCTAAAGAATCCGGTATTCCCTTAAATAGAATAGTCCGGGTTGTATTAAAAAACGGAAGTGAATTTATAAAAGTTGACAATTCCCATGGAGGTGAAGGGGTCTATCCCGACAAACAAAACCTCCAAGGCTTGGACGGGTTAATAACAACTGAAAAAAATCTATATTTAGGTATAACTACTGCCGACTGTTATCCTGTTATCATCCATGATAAAAAGAAATCCTTCCTAGGGCTAGCCCATTGTGGCTGGAGGGGAATTGTAGAAGGTTTAGAAGTGAAAATTTTAAATGAGTTAATTCAAATGGGAAGTAATTTAGATGATATCCAGATAGTATATGGACCTGGAATTTGTGGAAATTGTTATATCCAACATGATCAGTACCTAAAGGATATTTTTATTAACAAATATAATTATCCTGAAGATATAATTAACCCTCAAGGGAAATATTATAGTGTCGATATAAAAAAAGCTTCCCAACACAACTTAAAAAAAGCTGGTTTTAAAGGAAGCTTTATTGATTTAAATATCTGTAATTATTGTGACGAAAGATTCTTTTCAGTTCGGAGAGAAGGAAAAGATACTGGAAGAATGTTAAATTTAGTTTGCTGTATCTAAAATTATATCTAAAAAAGTTTTTAGAAATCTTTCGGAATCTACTTCGGTACAAAGGGAAACATTGGCTTTTTTATTAAATCGGGAAAGTTTATCGCCAACCGTAGCACCCCTTGTAAGTTCCCCTTTAGTTTCTACTCCAACGTACATCCTTTCCATTTTAACTAAAGATTTATCTAAAGCAACTGCCACTGCTAAAGGGTCATGGAGTGCACAACCAGGTAACTTATTGCCATCAACATACCTTTGGAGATAAAAATCAGTCATCTTTGCTATACTATCTCCTAAAACTCCTCCCTTTTCTCTAATTACTTCTAAATGTTCCTTTGTCAATAAAACCTTTAAAGTGACATCTAAACCTACAAGGATCACTTCCGCTCCACAGTTAAAAACTATTTCTGCACTTTCAGGATCTACATAAATATTAAATTCAGCTGCGGGGGTAACATTACCTTGAGTAAATACAGCTCCCCCCATTACACAAATTTCTCTGACCTTTTCTGCAAGGGAAGGGTCTTTTTTTATGGCCATTGCAATATTTGTCAATGGCCCTACCCCAATAAGGGTTATCTCTTTAGGGTATTTATTTACCTGCTCTATAATAAAGTCAACTCCATGCTTATCAGCAATATATTCTTTACCGTCTGGTAACTGGGCATAGCCTAAACCTGTCGGTCCGTGAATATTTTCCGCTGTATGTAGTTCTCTAAATAAAGGTTCAGCCATACCTGGATATACTTTACAATTAGCCCCTAAAAGCTTTAAAATTTTTCCTCCATTATCGGTAGTTTTTTCTAAAGGTAAATTACCCCCTACCGTAGTAATACCTAACAATTCTACCCCGGGCCACTTATGGGCTAAAGCGATAGCCATAGCATCATCTATTCCTGGATCTACATCTAAAATTATTTTCATGAAAATTACCTCCTAAATTACGGTTAAACTTCTGTTAAATACGGTAAGGAACTTTGGGCACCTAATCTAGTAACTGTAATGCTCCCCACTTTTATTGCAAACTTGATAGCCTTCTCTAGTTCTTCCCCTTTGGATAACGCTAGGGCTAAGGCTCCAGAAAAACTATCTCCTGCTGCAGTGGTATCTACCACTTCAACTTTTGGAGCGGAAAACCCTTGCTGAATATTATCGGCAAATAATACTGCCCCTTTTTCTCCTAAAGTAATTATTACCTTTTTTACCCCTTTATCCTTTAACCAAGCTGCAGCAGACTTGATATCTTGCTCTTTGGTTAAAGCTAAGGCTTCTCCTTCATTTGGTTTTATTATATCAATATATTGATATATCTCTAAGGGCAACTCCCTTACAGGAGCAGGATCTAAAATCACTGTAGCCCCTCTTTTCTTTGCCAATTTTACTCCATGTACTACTGTTTCTCTAGGTATTTCTAACTGAAATAAAGCGATATCCCCTTGGGAAAACAATTCTTCATCTATATCTTCAGGACTTACTTCTCCATTTGCCCCTTCAATAGTAATTATGGTATTTTGTCCCCCTTTATCTACAACAATGTTAGCTAGACCGGTGGATTTTTCGCCATATTTAACCCTATCTATATTTATACCTTCCCCCTTAAGGCAGTTTAATAGCTCCTGTCCATAAGGGTCTTTACCAACCTTGCCTACCATATGGACATCTGCCCCTAATCTCGCTGCAGCAACCCCTTGATTAGCACCCTTACCCCCTGGAAACTGGTTAAAATCTAATCCTTTTACCGTTTCTCCTAAATCAGGCCTTTTTTCAGTTCTAAAAACTAAGTCCATATTAATACTGCCAACTACTACTACCTTGGCCATTTTAATCAACTCCTTAATCTATAAAATAATGGCAAGGTTTTCCACATTTACATTTTTGTTTTAATCCTTTTAAAGGTGGTTCTCCTTTTATTTTTTTAATAAATTCTAAGGCATTTTTAACATTTTCTTCTTCACCAATTATCAATAAAGTTTGTGCTCCTTCACTGCCTCCAACTCCACCACTACCGTAAGGAATTACATCTACAGAATATAAGCTGTTTAAAGCCTGTATTTCAGTTACTACCTGCCCATAAGAAACTGGTACTAAACCGCAGGGCATTCCTAAAGAATAATCAATTTTTTCAATTCCCCCTTCTTTTGCAGCCATGATTACAGAAGGGACTAGTTTTTCCAAACCCACTGGTAATACTAAATCTATACCCCTAGCTACTAAGATAGGTAGGGCTGCCCCTATTGTTCCTCCTTGGGGATGGGCTACCATTACCCCTACATTACCATCTAAATCTAAGGCATTGCCACCTTTAATAAAAACATCGCCCCGTTTTAATTGGGGTAATACATCGGTCCATGGCTTATCGACAACTTCACCTTTTTCAATTACTACAGGTGCAATCCTCTCTTCTGGTGGGGTTACACAACCCCTTCCTTGGACAACAATCCCAGCAGTATACTTATCTTTTTCTATTTTTTTACCTGTAAGTTCTTCCACTATGTAACCATTAGTAGTACCACCGGCTATAATAACTGTCCCTTTCTTTAAGGCTTTCTGTACCTGAGGTAGATTTGCCACCCCTTTTGCTATAAGCCTTTTGGATTCAGCCACCGTTAATGTGACCAAAGCTCTTTTTTCCATAAAAATTCATCCTCCTTAACTAATCTATAATTAGTTTATCATAAAGTGAACCCTTAAGAAAAGAATAAATGGAGGCCTTCCTCCATTTATATCTTCTCTCTACTAATGGGCATCGACATACACCTAGGTCCTCCCCTACCCCTAACTAGTTCTGAACCTTCAAATTCTAATGTTTCGATCCCTTCTTTTCTAAGTTGTTTATTTGTTACTGTATTTCTATTATAAACCAGCACTTTTCCTGGAGATATTGCTAAGGTGTTAGTACTATCTCCCCACTGTTCCCTTGCTGCAATAATTGGGTCATCTTCCCCAGAATAAATAATGTTTATTTTTCTATTCAAAGACCTTTCCAGACAATTTTTCAAAGATTTTTCACTTTTAGCCTGGACTACACCATTTTTCCCTGGAGTAAGGATATATGTAAATATCCTATCTTTAATTCCTGGGTACATCAAAAACTTATCGTAATCTACCATGGTAAAAACTGTATCTAAATGCATATATGCCCTTTTAGGAGGGATCTGTACCACAATAATTTCTTTTACAAGTTTTTTATCAACTAAAATAGTTTGAGCAACAGTCTCAATAGCTTGAACGGTAGTTCTTTCACTTAAACCAATAATGACTGTATTTTCTGATATCAGAATAACATCTCCACCTTCTAAGCCTGGAGGTATTTCGATATCTACCCCCTTTTCTAACCCTTTAAAGGCTTCATGATGTTCTAAAATATATTTGATAAATAGGGTTTCCCTCTTCCTTGTATCATTAAACATCGATCCTACTATGAAATGGGAGCCTATAGTTACTCCCTGATCTCTAGTAAAGTACATACTAGGTAAAGGAGCTAAATAAAAAGGGAAATTGTATTTTGTCAAATCCCCTAAAGACTTATTTTTTTTCAAGGTTTGAACATAGTCTTTTTTTAATCCCCTAATTAAAGTTTCCACAATTGCTTTACTATCCTTTTCCATTAAATAATGGAAAACTGTCTCTCTAGTAGTAGGATTAGCGATATGACTTAAATCCAAATGATCGATTATAAAACTTTCTCTAAGCTCTGGTTTTTTCTCTAATACTTCTGTCATTAAATCGGTGATATATAGTACCTCTACCCCTTCATTTCTCATGATTTGAACAAACTTATCGTGCTCTTCCCTAGCCCTTTCTAGCCAAGGAATTTCATCAAACAATAGCTCTTCTAAATATTTAGGTGTTAAGTATTCTAGCTCTTCCCCCGGCCTATGGACCACCACTTTTTTTAGTTTACCGATATCCGATGTGACTAGCATTTCAATTCCTCCTAAAGTTTTAGTATTTTGTTTTTAGTTTTGCCCTTTTCTATATTTTTACCACAAAAAAAAGGAGCTAATTGCTCCTTACAGTTTGTAGACAAAGTCATTTTTTAAAGGCTGTGGTAATTAAACATTCTAACAAAGTCTCCGTCGAGATTTAAGGCTTCTATCTAAAAGGAAGGGGCTGTCGGGAAATAGGCACCAAAAAAGTCAGCTTGACTCATAAGAGTTAGCTGACTTTTTTATATAAAAAAATGGAAAAGATGATCAAGATTGACCACTTTTCCTTAGTTATATTGTATAATATAACTATGAGAAAAATAAACTGTTATTCCAA
>NZ_FOIF01000080.1 GCF_900111575.1 Anaerobranca gottschalkii DSM 13577
TTTTGGGGACATGAAAGAAAATGATAAATTTAGACGTTTTAACCATCGATCAACTGAAAAAGTTTATAAAGAACTTATGCTTTATTTATTTGGTCGAAACATCAACAAATATCACAAATTTATAACAGGTCAAATAAAAGAATTTGAAGGAAAAACTTCAGAAGTAGCAGCTTAAAAATAAATCCACCAATAAAATTAGCTACTTTTATTTGTCATGCCCAAAATTAATATTTCTTTAATAAAAAAAGAACTCAATAGTTATGGTTAACTTCTAAAAAGTCCCACAACTAGCGAGTTCTTTTTATTCATGAGCTAAAATTGTAAAATTAGCTATTTCCCGACAAGCCCCTTAAAAAGCTGGTAAAACACTACCTTTATATTTTTCTAAAATAAAATCTCTAACTTCTTGAGAGTTTAACACTTCAGCGATGATCTTAACCCTTTCATCATTTTCCATACCCTCTTTAACTACTAAAATATTGGCATAAGGATTACCGATAACTTCTTCGATAAACAATCCATCTTTAACTGGATTTAAATTGGCTAATAAAGCATAATTGGTATTGATTATACCTATCTCTAAATCTGGGAGCATATTAGCTATAAGGGCAGCATCTAATTCTACAATTTCAATATTCAAAGGATTTTCCACTATATCTCCTACTGTACCCCTTACTCCAACACCATCTGCCAATTTAATAATTCCAGCACTTTCAAGCAAGGCTAAAGCCCTTCCTAAGTTTGTCACATCATTAGGGACCCCTACTTTTCCCCCTTGAAATTCCTTTAAATCTGTAATTTTCTTTGAATATATTGCCATAGGTTCTAAATGTACTGGTACGACAGGGACGAGTTTTGTACCATTATCTTGGTTAAATCTTGTTAAATAAGGTAAGTGTTGAAAATAATTAGCATCTATATCTCCATCGTGAAGATTTAAGTTGGGTTGTACATAATCATTGTAAGGTATTATTTTTATATTAACACCTTTTTCAGCAAGGATAGGTTTAATAAATTCGAGAATTTCAGAATGGGGAACTTGAGTAGCTCCAATTTTAAATTGGTCTTCCTTAGAAGTTGAACAACCAGTAGATACAAGGATTAATATAACTAAAATTGAAAGTAAAACTTTTTTCACAAAAATCCCTCCAATATCTTAATTTATTTTAGTTTTATCGAATTTATTGGCTAGATAATTTCCTGTATGTTGTACTATTTGTACCAATACAACTAGAATCAATACAGTGCTATATAAAATAGTGGTATTTCTACCTTGATACCCATATCTTATTGCTAAATCACCTAACCCTTTGCCACCAACCAATCCAGCCATAGCGGAATAACTGATAAGGTTAACGGTAGTTATGGTAATCCCCCTAATTAATGCTGACCTCCCCTCCCTTAAAATTATCTTAAATAGGACATAGGATTTACTTCCTCCCATAGCTAATCCTGCTTCTACCACTCCCCAAGGCACCTCTTTTAAAGCCGTTTCAGTTACCCTTGCTACAAAAGGCGTAGCAGCTAGTGTTAAAGGTACTATGGATGCAGTTGTACCTATTGCTGTCCCAACAATTAATCTAGTTAAAGGAATAATGGCTACCAATAAAATAATAAAAGGGACTGATCTTAAAATATTGATAATAAAAGATAAACTATTTTTTAAATAGGGATTTTCTAAAATATGACCTTCATCTGTAACTACTAAAATTAAACCTAATGGTATTCCAGCTAAGCTGGCAAAAAATACTGAAACAAAGACCATATACAAAGTTTGTAATGTAGCCTCTAATAATATATCCACCATTTACAAGACCTCCACCATCACTTCATTTTCTTTTAAGTACTCTAGAAATTGCCCTTGAAGCCCTTCTTCACCCTTTAGTTCAACCAGTAGTCTACCAAATTTTTTGCTATTAATATCTTCTATAGAACCCTTTAAAATGTTTAATTCTACCCCTTGAACTTTCCTTAACCCTCTACTAATTATAGGTTGAGTAGCTTCTTCCCCTTTAAATTGTAGGTTCAAGTATTTAACTCCATTACTTACATATAATTCTTTTTGCTCAACAAAAGGATCCTCTAATAAAAGTTCTTTTGTAGCATCACTTTGGGGGTTAGTAAAAACTTCAAAAACTTCTCCCTTTTCTACTAACTCTCCCCCACTGATCACTGCCACTTTATGACACAAATTTTTTATAACACCCATATCGTGGGTAATTATTACTGTTGTTAAACTAAACTTTTGGTTTATTTCCTTTAACAAATTTAAAATAGATTTTGTTGTTACTGGGTCTAAAGCCGATGTTGGTTCATCACAAAGGAGAATTTTGGGATTATTTGCTAAAGCTCTGGCAATACCTACCCGTTGCTTTTGTCCTCCACTTAGTTGGCTTGGATAACTTTCAGCCTTTTCCTCTAATCCCACAAGTTTTAATAAATCCATCACCCTATCTTTTCTATCCTTTTTTTTCGCTATTTTAAGGGGAAGTTCCACATTTTCATAAACAGTTAATGAAGACAATAAATTAAAGTTTTGAAAAATCATTCCTATTTCTCTTCTTATTTCTCTAAGCTCCTTTTCTTTAAATTTCACTATATTTTTTCCATCAATCTCTACTGTTCCTGAATCTGGTGGTTCTAATAAATTTAAAGTTCTAATTAATGTACTTTTGCCTGCACCACTTAAACCGATAATCCCATAAATCTCCCCTTTTTCGACCTTTAGGTTAATATTTTTTAATGCCTGAATCCGCTCTTTACCATTGGGGTAAGTTTTATTTAAGTTTTTAACTTCCAACACAATTAACCACTCTCCATCTAAAAAAATAATTAAAAATGCCCCTTTCTTAACAGAAAGAGGCACGCAGGAAAAAGCGTATCCTCTTATCTGTCAGACAATTGTTGTCTGCAGGAATTGGCACCGCTGACCTTTCCATGTTTAAAATGGAAAGCGGGTTGCCGGGCTTCATTGGGCCAGTCCCTCCACCTCTCTGGATAAGAGTGCTTTAATATTCAATTTTTACTTTTAATACTTTACCATGATAAAGATAAATTGTCAATAAGGAAATTAAATTTTTATCTTCTATATATAAAAATATTTCCTGATTGGATCATCCTTTGCAGTTTTTTTATGGCATATTCTTTATACTTTTTCCGTGTTATGGGAAATAGTAGGCTAAATCCCAAAGCATCGGTTAGTAAACCAGGGGTTAATAAAAAAGCTCCTCCTATTAAAATAAATAAACCATCTAACAAATTGTGGGCAGGCATTTGTCCCGATGATAAAGCAAATAGGGTATCTTTTAATACCTTTAACCCTTGGTATTTAGCTAAAATTACCCCTAAAAATCCTGTAAGGGCGACAATTAAAACAGTAGTACCTCCCCCAATGTATTCTGCTACCCTAAATAAAAGGTATAGTTCTACTAACGGAACTAAGGTGAACAGTAAAATTAATTTTGCCATTTTTTCACCACCTCGACTTTATAAAAAATGCTGGGTACACAATTCCCCAGCATTTTCTTTTTATTTTACTGTAGCATGACCTCTGTATACTAAACCCCTTTGAGGATCAACTGTTACTTCTTCTCCATCTTTTAACAATGATGTAGCACCACTGGCTCCTACAACAACTGGGATACCTTTAGAAAGTCCTACAATTGCCGTTGTAGATGTAAGTCCAGCTTCTTCAGCGACAATAGCTTTAATTCCTTCTAAATTAGGCACTAAATCACTGTCAGTAGCGTTTGTCACTAAAATATCTCCTTGACCTTTTTTATTAATTAATTCTTTTGCAGTTTTAGCTACAATAACTTTTCCTTGAACAGAATTATTACCAATTCCTGTTCCTTTTACAATTACATCTCCCACAACATGAACTTTTAGAAGATTAGTAGTTCCAGCAATACCAACAGGTACTCCAGCAGTTATAACAACTAAGTCTCCGTCTTTAATATAACCCTGTTCTAGTGAAGTTCTAATAGCTTCTGCTATCATATCATCAGTGTTATCTGTTTGCTGGCCTAATACAGGGAATACTCCCCAAGATAAAACTAATTTTCTTACAACCCTTTCATCGGGAGTTACTGCAATAATTGGGCATTTTGGTCTATACTTGGATACCATTTTAGCAGTAAACCCTGATTGGGTAGAAGTGATTATTGCGGAAGCTCCTAAACTTTGGGCAGTATTACATGTTGCACTACTGATAGAATCTGTAATAGAAGCTTTAGGAGTAAAAGTCTTTTTACCTAAAATCTCTTCATATCTTACAGCTTGTTCTGCCCTTTCAGCAATTTGTGCCATTGTTTTTACTGCTTCTTCAGGGTACTTACCAGCTGCCGTTTCCCCTGAAAGCATAATAGCATCGGTTCCATCAAAAATAGCATTAGCAACGTCACTAGCTTCTGCCCTAGTTGGTCTTGGATTTCTAATCATAGAATCAAGCATTTGGGTTGCAGTGATTACAGGTTTACCAGCTTTATTACATTTTTCTATCATTAATTTTTGAGCTAATGGCACTTCTTCAACGGGAATTTCTACACCTAAATCTCCCCTTGCAACCATTAAACCATCACTTACTTTTAGTATTTCATCTAGATTATCTAATCCTTCTTGGTTTTCAATTTTAGAAATAATATGGATATCACTATTGTTTTCTTCTAAAACCCTACGAATAGCTAAAACATCGGAAGCTTTTCTGATGAAAGAAGCGGCGATAAAGTCAACTCCCTGTTCAATTCCAAACTTAATATCATTTAAGTCTTTTTCAGACATTGCTGGTAGAGAAACGGAAACTCCAGGAACATTTACCCCTTTTTTATCACTTAAAGGACCGCCATTTAATACTTTACATTTAATATCTGTATTAGTAGTTTCTAGAACTTCTAAAGCAATTAAACCGTCATCTAATAAAATACGATCACCTTTCTTTACATCTTTAGGTAGCCCTTCGTATGTAATAGCTACTTTAGTTTGGTCACCTAAAATATCTTCTGTTGTTAAAGTGAAGATATCTCCTTCATTTAATTGGATTTTTCCTTGGGCAAATTTCTTAACCCTTATTTCAGGTCCTTTTGTATCTAATAAAATTGCGACGTTTTTATTTAATTCCTTTGCTACTTGACGTATAGTAGCAATTCTCTTCCCATGTTCTTCATAATCGCCATGGGAAAAATTTAACCTTGCAACATTCATACCAGCTAAAATTAGTTTTTTCAACATTTCTGGTGATTCACTGGCAGGCCCAATTGTGCATACAATCTTTGTTCTTCTCATAATTTTCCTCCTTAAATTGAAAGTACTTTTGCTAATTCATACATCTCTTTGTCAAGGGTATGTTTTTGTTTTAAAGCTTCATCAATATCTGTGGCTACAATTTTATTGTTAACAATCCCCACCATTTTTCCACCTTCATTAGCCATTAACAAATCTACAGCTTTAGCAGCTAAACGGCTGGCTAGAATTCTATCAAAGGATGTTGGTGATCCTCCCCTTTGAATATGCCCTAAAACGATAACCCTAGTATCAAAGCCAGTTCTTTCTTCAATTATTTTACCTATTTCAAAGCCACTGGCAACACCTTCAGCTACCACAATGATACTGTGGAGTTTACCCCTTTTTTGACCTTGTAAAAGTCTATGGATTACCACATCTAAGTTAGTCTCAATTTCTGGGATTAAAATAGATTCTGCTCCACCAGCTAAACCCGCTGCCAAAGCGATATCTCCTGCATCACGGCCCATTACTTCTACAACAAAGGTTCTTTCATGGGATGTAGCAGTATCTCTTATTTTGTTAATAGCATCAATGGCAGTATTAACTGCAGTATCAAAACCAATACAATAATCTGTGCATGGAATGTCATTATCAATGGTTCCTGGAATACCAATGGTAGGAATCCCTAGATTAGATAAGGCTTTAGCGCCCATAAAAGAACCATCTCCACCAATTACAATGATTCCATCGATTCCTTTGGCCTTTAAAAGTTCCGCTGCTTCTTGCTGAACTTTAGGATTTTTGAATTCTGGGCATCTAGCAGTTCTTAAAATTGTTCCTCCTCTGTGAATAATATCTGCCACTGAACTCAATTCCATTCGCTCAAATTCTCCACTTATCAAACCAGCATATCCTCTTTTAATTCCGTAAACCTCTAAACCGTGGAAAATACCTTTTCTAACCACTGCTCTAACAGCAGCATTCATACCTGGTGCATCGCCACCACTGGTCATTACTGCTATCCTTTTCATTATTCTTACCTCCTTATCCCCTGGACATTTTTTGTCCCATAGGGACTAAAATGTTTCTTTTTATATTTTAGCATTTATATTAAGAAGTTCAAGTACTTTTAGATAATATGTGATAAAAATTCCACCACATCTGGCGCTTCAGAGCTAGGAACCAAAATCTCAACTTGCCCTTTCTTATTTTTTGATAATTCCCTCAGTTGAACCATGAACCCTTCTTGGGAAAGCTTATCCTTTATTTTCTCTGCTAATATCTCATCTTTAGCTATATATACTACTTTCCACACTGCAATATTTCCACCTTTCATCTTTCATTATTTTTTACTATTATCTTTTATTATAAACCTATTACTTATTTTACTATAACCTTTTAATACTTCACTACTTTATTTTATCTTTTCCAAGATGGCTTGTTAATATCTCTCCTTTTTCTGATAGTGTCAACTTTTTATAGGATATTTATAAATTGATGACCACTCTATTTTGGTTTATAAATTAAATGTTCCATTATGCATATCTTTCAAACATTTAAACATTGGTATGACTTTACCTTTGCTTAATATAGGTACATTATTTAATAGTTCACGTGCCTTGGTATAGGTATTTTTGATCTTTAGGACAATATTTTTTTCCAGGCTATAGCTTTTCTTTGCTTCTGATTTTAAATGTTTAAGTGTAATTTTGCCACCACTACTTAAATATGCTCGTAACTCAGCCATTGCCCGCAGTCCTTCACGACTCCAACCCATTGGTCG
>NZ_FOIF01000081.1 GCF_900111575.1 Anaerobranca gottschalkii DSM 13577
AAAAAGGTAATGTATAAAGCAGAAAATGTGGGAATAAAAGTAATACTTGTAGATGAGAGTTATACAAGTGGAACATCATTTTTAGATAATGAATTGCCTATAAAAGAAAACTACAACAAATCAAGACGAATCCATAGAGGTCTATTTAGGACTAATAATGGCACTTTAATAAATGCAGATTTAAATGGAGCATATCAAATAATGAAAAAAGTATTCCCCAATGCATTTTCGGAGGGGATAGAGGGTGTGGGGTTACACCCAATCAGAGTAAACATAGCTTAAGCTGTGTTTACTGATAAATAATTTTATTAAAATATTTAATTATTTTTTTGATTTTAATAAAAATTAATAACCTGAGGTGATTTTTATGGCCAGAATTGTAAACTCAAAAACTTCCCTATCTAATTCTAAGTTAATTGATAATATTAAATTCCAAAGAATAACAGAGGTTGAGCAAAAATATTCTCCCTTTGAGTTACAATTAAAAATATCCCATCTAAAGAAAGAATTAGACCAACTATTAGTAGATATAGATAAACAAGGTAAAGTTTTAGCCAAAAATATGACATTGAAGGATTTAAAAAAATACCGTAGTTTAATTTCTTCCTTTATCAAAAAAGCTACCGAAGAAATGTATAATTTAAAAATTCTAAATGGTGATTACTTTAATCCCCATAAACAATACTTAGTTATTGAAAAAATTGATGAACAATTAGAGGAAATCACCCAAAATTTATTAGAGGAAGAAAAAGATAATTTGTTTATCTTAGATAAGATTAACTATATAAAGGGTTTGTTAATAAATATAGCTATATAAACTAAGAAGCAAGATTTTGTTAATCTTGCTTTTTTACATTATTTAAGTAAATAGCGGTATTCCCGTTGAATTTCTTTAAATCCAAGTTTTTGAAATAAATTTATTCCTTCTATATTGTTAGAATCTATATTTATCACCACATAATTCTCATAATTAAAAATGTCTTCAATAGCACTACTTAAAATATCGATGGCATAACCCCTTCTCCTGTTCATCGGATGTATTTCTATTCTGTATATTTCTGCCACCCCTTTAGTTAAGCTATCTATATAACACCAGCCTAACAGTAAATTTTCACCATTTATAATACCATAAACCTTCTGATTTTGTTTTAAAAAATCTAAGATCTCTGGGCTATACCACTTTTCTTTACACTTTTGAACATCTTCGTAGGTAATTATTGAGGAAATTCTCTTTTTTCTTCCTTTAAAGTTTTCCCGTTGACAATATAAATAAATATTTTCTCCTTTAGATAATCTATAGTGTTTTTCTTCTAAGTATTGACAGATCCAATTTTGGTAACAATGGATATGAACTGGAAGGTCTTTAGTTATGAACTTATAAAATTCATCTAATTCACCACCGGTTAGAGGATTTACCCAACAAATATTATTTCTTTTTATTAAAAAGCCTTTTTCCCCTCCATAAACTTCCCAGTTCCCTGGTCCTAAACTTTGCTCAAGCAACCAAATTAAATCATAATTTTTTAAAAAATCTTTTTTTAATTCTTTTAAAATTCCTGTTATTTTTTTGTTATTTAACTTATTTACTGCCAATTTCATCATCCTTTACCCACTTTTTACTAGTATATCGATTTAATTAGAAGGGAAAATTAAATTTGAAAATAAATTTAAATAGGAGGTCATAAAATGCTGACTCAAAAAGAATTATTGTATCTAGAAGATGCTTTATCTGCAGAACAGTTAGCTATGGCTAAATTGCGTTTTTACGCTGAACAAACTAATGACCCACAGGTTAGGGAAGAATGTCAAAACTTAGCTAATAAACATCAACAACATTACAACAAATTATTAAAGCACCTTAACCCTAATCAAAACTTACAATAACTTTAAAGGAGGTTATTTAATTGGCTAATTATCCAAACATCTCAGCAAAGGATATTCTCCATGATTGCTTAAGTTGTGAAAAATCTTTAACTGGCCTTTACAATACCGCCCTAAACGAGGTCAATAATCAACAACTTCGCCAAGATTTATTGAGCTGTTTAAATGAATGCCATACACTACAAAATACAATATATAATATAATGGAACAAAGGAATATGTATCAAGCAAAACCAGCACAACCCCAAGAGATAGCTCAAGCACAACAAAAATACACTAACAATAAATAATTTATCATCTAAAAAGGCTATAGTATTCTATAGCCTTTTTAAATTAAAGGACTGTTTTAAATAAAGCTTGAAAACCTTCACCACATAATAATCCCTTATCTACAAGGACTTTTAGTTTTTCTAATGCCCTTTCCGGCTCATCCCCTTTTCGATAAGGCCTTTCTTCTGTTAAAGCTTGATAAATATCTCCTAAAGCTAAGATTTTATCATAATAACTTAATTGTTCATTTGTTAATCCTTCCGCATAGCCACTACCATCTAATTTTTCATGGTGATTTCCAGCTATTTGGCTAATTTCCTCTAATCCCTCTACTTGAGATAAAATGTGTTTTGTAAAATATACATGACTTTTAATTATATTAAACTCTTCATCAGTCAATTTACCTGGTTTTTCTAAAATTTCCTTAGGGATTGCTAGTTTACCTATATCATGTAGTAACCCTGCAATTTTTAGTTTTAATACATCCTGAGATGGAAAATTATTTTTTTCCCCAACCATTGTCACTAAATCAGCTAAACCGGTGGAATGGCGGTAGGTAAACTTACTTTTACTATCGATAATTTTAGCAAAAACTAGGGAGATATCCAATAGTTCCTCTGTTAATAAATACCTGTACTTATCCCTTTGAAAATTTTTAAATACATACTGGAAGTTGTTATGTTGTAAATCCAACCAAAACTTATCAGTTTTAGCTACATCTAAGAAAGCTTGTACTATTTCTCCATTAAAAAGAATATTGGCATTTTCTTTGATAAAGTCTATTAACCGGAATTTTTGATTATAGATATTCTGATAATGATTTATCCTTATATCTAATTGATCTGCCAGAAAAACTATTTGAGCTTCTATAGGAATTTCCGTTCCCTTTAAACGGTTAGGGCCTGTTCCGTCAAAGTGTTCATGATGATATAAAACTATATCTTTGACATTTTGGGAAACAGGTAAGTTTTCTGCCAATTCTCTACCAAATAAACAATGATTTTTTATCCTTTCTTCAATAAAATGTTCTTCTGATAGGGTTTTTGTTACTCCAATATCATGGATAAGTCCACCGTGAAAAAGGTCTAACGTATCGGCAATTCCTAATTTTTCCCCTATTCTAAAAGCTATATAACCTGTTCTCTTAGCATGGGATAACACCTTACTTTCACCTAAGTCCAAGGCTAAAGAAAATGCCCCCAATAATTGAGTAAAATTTAATTTCAACGCTTCCTCCCCCTTAAAAATAATAGGACTATTAATAAAAATACTAGAACATATAAAAATCTTTTAATAAAATAAATAAACTCAAAAAGTAAAGGCTGCCTTATAATTTCTAAACCAATGTTTATGGAGATATCCCCTGTATTAGCCACTTTATCGTAGAAAACATATTGGTATTGTAAATCAATGACATATAAATATTTTCCTAAGTTCAAATTAGAAGGTGGAATAGGATTAGTAAAGGATATATATGTCGAATCTTTAGGCTTAGCAAGTCCTGCCACAAAGATAAAGGGTTGTAAACTCTTTACTACCTCGCCCTTAACATCGAGAATCGTTACCCTGGGAGTAGGTGTAAAAATCAAGCCATCGACCCTTAAATTTTCAATAATTAACATAAAATCATTACTCTTTTTACCCCGGACAGATACAAAAGTCTTACCATCTTCAGCTATGTTAACATTTTCAGAATAGCTGAGATACAGGCGAACAAACTGATCTTCATATACTTTATAAAAACTAGGCTCACTTTGATTTGGTTTTGTAGTAGTGAATAACCGAGAAACCCCTACAATGCTAAGAATACTTATAATTATGATTAAAATATAAGCAAATAATTCTTTATTTTTTTTCATCCTATTCACCTTCCTTTTACAATCCTATCCCAAAAACTAAGGTTAAAATTCCCAAGTAAACTCTTCTACTAAAATATTTTCTACTGCTTCTTCCACCAGTTTTTCAACATCTAAATTTTCTTCTGCTTTTAAACATTGTTTCAATGTAGGTTTAGTTTTTGGATTTTTAGGAACAAAAACTGTACAACAATCTTCATAAGGAAGTATGGAAGTTTCAAAGGTATCAATAGCTTTGGCTTTTTCTATGATTTCCCATTTATCCATAGTTATCAAAGGACGGATTACAGGAATTTTTACCACTTCATTTATTACATACATACTCTCTAATGTTTGGCTAGCAACTTGAGCGACATTTTCTCCAGTAATCAATACCAATGCTTTCCTCTTTTGTGCATACCTTTCTGCAATTCTAAACATAAATCTCCGCATAATAGTAATCAACATGTCATCAGGGCATTTCATTTTTATTTCTTTTTGTATCTGGGTAAAAGGAACGGTATGTAGTTTTACTTTACCACAATACTTTGCTAACTTTTTACATAAATCCTCCACCTTTTGTTTTGCCCTTTGACTTGTAAAAGGATAACTATGGAAATGTAAGGCTTCAACCATAATTCCCCTTTTGGCAGCTAACCAGAAAGCAACTGGACTATCGATCCCGCCAGATAAAAGGCAGAGGCCTTTGCCGGTAACTCCAAGGGGTAACCCTCCAAAACCTTCAATTCTTTCACAATATACAAAAACATCTTCCTTTCTCACTTCCACCCCTAGCTCTATTTCAGGGTTATGGATATCAACTTTCAAAAAATTACCATATGCCTTTAGGATAGTTCCTCCTAAAATCTGATCCAATTCCATTGACTTAATTGGGAAAGTTTTATCTACCCTCCTAGTTTCTACTTTAAATGTTTTTACTTTATCTTTGTCTATAACCTTATCTATAACTTTAAGGCAAGCTTCTTTAATTTTTCCTTCATCCCGCTCCACCCTTAAAGCAGGGCTTAAAGAAACAATACCAAAAACCTTCCTCAACCCTTCTAATAACTCTTGATGATCATTATCAACAACTGGTACATAAAGTCTGCCAAACCGACTTTCTATTTTTCTAGGAGCTAAATGGGAAATGTTTTCTTTTATTCTTTGGATTAAAGTATGGACAAAGAAATTGCGGTTTTTTCCTTTCAAACTGATTTCACCATATCTTACTAAAATAACGTCATACATCCTCTTTCTCTCCTTCATTTAAATAAATAGTTTTAATTCTTCTACACTGGTTATTATCGATTGGATTAGATATTTTATTTCTTCTTCATTATTAAACCTAGAAAGACTGATTCGTATAGCCCCTTCCTGATATTCCTTCGGTAAATTTATAGCCTTTAAAACATGACTTATTCCCTTTTGTTTTGAAGAACAAGCGGAACCGGTAGATAAGAAAATCCCTTTACTTTCTAGAGAATGTAATAAAACTTCTCCTTTTAAGCCTCTAAAGGCTATAGTCATAATATGGGGTGCCGCTACCTCTGGGGTTAAAATCATTACATCTTTAACATTCTTAAGAATTTCTTCCTTTATCATATTAGTTAAGTTCCCCATAGTTTTATTGACATCCCAAAGTTTAAACATTTTTTCTGCCGCCTTTGCCATGGCATAATAGCCTGGTACATTTTCTGTCCCTGACCTTATACCTTGCTGTTGTCCCCCACCTTGAAAAATAGGTGCTAGGTTGGTCTTATCTTTTATGTACAACCCTCCTACCCCTTTAGGTCCATGGAATTTATGACTGCTAATAGATAACAAATCAATGTTAGCTTTTACCACGTTCAATTCTACTTTACCGTATCCTTGAACAGCATCTACATGGAAAATACAGCGGCGATTTTTTTCCTTAATTATTCTACCTATATTTACTATATCCTGAAGGGTACCTATTTCATTATTTACTAACATGATGGAAACCAAAATTGTATCATCATCAACTTCTTTTTCAAGTTGTTCTAAATCAATAAATCCAAATTCATCTACATCTAAGTATACAACATTATAACCCTGCCTTTGATAATCTTTAAAGACCTCTAGTACAGATGGATGTTCAATAGAAGATGTAATCAATTTTTTACCTCTATGGCCATAGGCCCTTACAGTACCATGGATAGCTAAATTATTACTTTCCGTACCTCCTGAAGTAAAGTAAATTTCCCTTTCAGATACCCCTAAGGTTTGGGCAATAATTTTTCTCCCTTCTTTTAATAGCCTTTCACTTTCAACTCCAAGTTGATGTAAAGAAGAAGGGTTGCCATAATATTTTTTAATAGTATCAAGATAAATGTTAAGTATTTCATCATCCATAAAAGTTGTGGCACTATTGTCTACATAAATTTCTTTAGTCATAATTAATCACCCTTTCTTCCATAAATCTACCACAATTACATAAAAATATCAAAGGGATTGTCGGGAAATAGCTAATTTTACAATTTTAGCTCATGAATAAAAAGAACTCGCTAGTTGTGGGACTTTTTAGAAGTTAACCATAACTATTGAGTTCTTTTTTTATTAAAGAAATATTAATTTTGGGCATGACAAATAAAAGTAGCTAATTTTATTGGTGGATTTATTTTTAAGCTGCTACTTCTGAAGTTTTTCCTTCAAATTCTTTTATTTGACCTGTTATAAATTTGTGATATTTGTTGATGTTTCGACCAAATAAATAAAGCATAAGTTCTTTATAAACTTTTTCAGTTGATCGATGGTTAAAACGTC
>NZ_FOIF01000082.1 GCF_900111575.1 Anaerobranca gottschalkii DSM 13577
AAACTATAGACAAAGTCACCATCAGCTGTGGTAATTAAACAAAGATACGATTAAGTCGAGGAGATAGATTTAAGAGCTGATTAGATAAAAGGAAGAAGGGGAAAAATCCTTCTTCCTTTTAGATAGAAGCCTTAAATCTCGACGCAAAACTTTGTTAGAATGTTTAATTACCACAGCCTTTAAAAAATGACTTTTTCTACAAACTGAAATCATGGCTTTCGCCATGATTTTTGTTCTACTCCCTCTACTCAACTGTAACGGACTTAGCTAAGTTCCTTGGTTTATCTACATCACAACCCCTTGCTACCGCTACATAGTAAGAAATTAATTGTAATGGTAATACCGTTAGAATTGGTGTTAATAATGATGGAACCTTTGGTATTTCTAGTACTTGGTCTACAGATTTAGCTGTTTCTGTATCCCCTTCTTGAACTAAGGCTATTACATATCCTTCCCTAGCTTTAACTTCTTTGATATTACTGATTGTTTTTTCGTATACTTCTAGTTGGGTAGCTAAGGCGATAACGGGAATATCCTTTTCTATAAGGGCTAGGGTTCCGTGTTTTAACTCCCCTGCTGCATAGGCTTCAGCATGGATATAGGAAATTTCTTTTAATTTTAGGGCTCCCTCTTCTGCTACGTGCCAGTCTAAGCTTCTACCGATGAAGAAACAATCACCCCAACCTTCAAAGGGTTTAATCAAAGATTCAATTCTTTTTTCTGTTTCGTTTATAACTTTTTCTGCAAGGACAGGTAATTCCTTTAAACCACTGTAAAGCTCTTTAGGCATTTCCTTACCTAGTAATTGTCCAAAGTATAAAGTTATGAGGTAAAATCCTAATAATTGGGTAGTATATGCCTTTGTAGATGCTACGGCAATTTCTGGACCCGCTACTGTATGGAACATAAAATCTGCTTCCCTAGCCACAGAACTACCTTTAACATTAGTGATAGCTAACACTTTAGCTCCCCTACGTTTAGATTCCCTTAAAGCAGCTAAGGTATCGGCGGTTTCACCGGATTGACTTACAACGATTACTAGAGTTTTTTCATCTACTAGCGGGTTTCTATAACGGAACTCAGAAGCAACAGAAACTTCCACAGGTATTCTCAATAACCCTTCAATTAGTTCTTTACCTATAAGCCCTGCATGGTATGCAGTACCACAAGCAACTATCGATATATTTCTAAGACCTTTTAAATATTCAGGGCTTAGATTTAGGTAATCTAAGTTAACTCTATCCCCTTCAATTCTATCTTTTAAAGTATTCCTTAGAGCAGTTGGCTGTTCATGGATTTCCTTTAACATAAAATGTGGATAACCATCCTTTTCAGCTGCAACTGGGTCCCAATCCACAACTAAAACTTTTTTATCCACAGGGTTACCCACTTTATCCATAACTTCAACTTTCTCTTTGGTAACTACAGCGATTTCATTATCATCTAATATTAAAGTCTTTTTTGTGTACTGGATAATTGCTGGGATATCGGAAGCTATGAAATTTTCTCCTTCCCCAAGACCAATTACCAAGGGACTATCTTTTCTAACACAAATTAACCTATATGGTTCATCTTTATGAAGAACCACTAAAGCGTATGCCCCTTCTAAATGCTTAACTGCTTCTTTGACTGCTGCAAGAAGGTCTCCTTTATAAAATTCTTTAATCAAATGGGGTACTACTTCTGTATCTGTTTCTGATCTAAATTTATGGCCTTTATCTATCAACATTTCCTTTAAAGCTAAATAATTTTCGATAATTCCATTGTGGACAACTGCAATCTCTTCATCACTATCTAAATGGGGGTGGGAATTAACATCAGAGGGTTTTCCATGGGTAGCCCAACGGGTATGTCCAATCCCCACAGTAGCAGTGAATTTATCCTTAGCTATATCTTCTAATCCCTGTAACCTACCTTCTTTTTTTTCCACAGCTAATAAACCTTTTTCCACAACTGCAATTCCTGCAGAATCATAACCTCTATATTCTAACTTTGACAATCCTTCAAAAAGGATTGGTGCTGCTTGTTTATCTCCAATATATCCAACTATTCCACACATAGTTATATCCTCCTAATTTAAGTCTTTTTATATCCTTTTTATTTTCCCCTATATTTTCAAAATCCATTTAATTTCATTAAGCTTAATCACAAAACTATTAAAAAATATGCCTAAAAATGGCATAGCAAAATAAGCTACCCAATTCCCTTTGTTCCCTAAGTCACCTCAGGGGTTTAAAGAATTTTTAACGGTAGTAGCATACCGGAAGTCATCCGCCGAAACCTTCGATAAACTTCATCCTCGTCAACTCAACATCGTTGAGTTCAGGCGCTTTAATAAAAGTAGACTGATAATGATAATGCCATCTATCCACCTCCCTATTTAGTTTTACCTTTAATTTCCCACCACCTCCTTAACAAAATTCCTATTTTTATAAAAAGAGTTATTGAGCAAGATTTACTGCTAAAAACCAATAAATCTTGCCCTCTTTATATTTTATGCCAGTTCCCTTTGGATGACACTAGCTATTTTTTCGGCATAGTCTTGGATCTTATCATAATCCTTTCCTTCAACCATTACTCTAATTAAATTTTCTGTTCCCGATGGACGGACTAATACCCTTCCTTCTTGTCCTAAAACATCTTCAACTTCTGACACTACTTTAGCTATCTCAGTATTAGTATGGTATTTTTCCTTATTTCCAACTTTTACATTCACAAGGACTTGGGGAAGCTTTTGTAAAATAGTTTTTGCTCTATCTAAAGTTTGTCCTGTTGATATTAAAATATCTAATAACTGAATAGCAGTAAGGAGACCATCACCGGTAGTGCTGTATTCTAAAAAGATGATATGACCTGATTGTTCTCCACCTAAAGTATAACCACCTTTTAACATTTCTTCAAGGACATATCTATCCCCAACTTTAGTTTTTATTGGTTTTATCCCTTCCCTTTGGCAAGCAATGTCAAAACCTAGATTAGCCATGACAGTTCCTACAATTACATTTTCAGGAAGTTTTCCTACACCTTTTAAATACTTACCGCAAATTGCCAATATATAATCTCCGTCAATGACTTCTCCATCCTTATCTACTGCTATAAGTCTATCGGCATCTCCATCAAAGGCAAAACCTAAATCTAATCCCTGTTCTTTAACATAGGCTGCCAACCTTTCTGGGTGGGTAGATCCACAATCGGCATTGATATTGGTTCCATCAGGCTGATTATTTATAATGTGTACTTTAGCCCCTAATCCAGTAAACAATTCAGGTGCTAGCTGATAAACAGCTCCATTGGCACAATCTAAAGCTAATTTAACATTATCAAATCTGTTTTTTACAGTAGTTTTCAAGTATTCAATATATCTATCTTTTAAAGTTAAATCTTCCCAAACTCTACCTACCCCTTCTCCTGTAGGATATGGCAAAGGCTTTTCTGAAAAGTACAGTTCTTCAATTTTATCTTCTACCTCATCGGGTAGTTTAAACCCTAAATTTGAGAAAAACTTAATTCCATTATCTTCCATAGGATTGTGGGATGCGGAAATCATTACTCCTGCAGAAGCATTGGTGTTTTTGGTTAAATAAGCGACAGCTGGTGTTGTAACTACACCTAACTTAATTACATCTACCCCTACAGAGGTAAATCCTAAAACTAAAGCTGATTCAATCATATCCCCAGAAATCCTAGTATCTTTACCGATAAGTATTTTAGGGTTATCCCAATTTTGGGTAAAATAATAGCCTGCACAGCGGGCTATTTTATATACCAACTCAGGTGTTAAAAATTCGTTTGCTTTACCTCTAATACCATCGGTCCCAAAAAGTTTACCCAATTTAATCTCTCCTTTTCTACTTTTACCTTATTGTATTTCTACCTTTCTATCTTTACTTCAATAGTTTCCCTCTCTAATATAACCCCTTCTGTATCCGTTTGAAGTGCTACAGTATGGGTTCCTTCTTCAAGTCCTTCTAAGTCGACAAAAACCTCTATATTATCCTTATTTATATTCTTAGGAAACTTAGCTTGAACAGTAGTTGGAGATAAAGCTACTTTTAGCCCTTGTTGAAGATTTCTATAACCTATAGAAAATTCTCCTTCAACTAAATCTCCTTCTATCACAACTTCTATTATAACATTGGATATATTTGGCTGTAAAGCATTAATATTTCTTCCATATATATCCAATGCCCTCGCAGGTACAGAAATTCTACCACTTTCCCCTATTTCTTCTAAATTTAACACTACCTCTACTTTAGAAACCCTTTCTAATTCACCCTTTGGACCTGTTAGGGTAATGGTATTAGGTGTTAATAATACATCTTTTAATACCAATCCCCCTGGTAACTCTCCTTCAGTTGTTAAACTTATTGGGAACTCTTGGGTTAAAATTGGATCAACTATAACTGTAATATAATTAGGTTTTATATTTTGTACCACTCCCCCTGTTAAAGAAGTAGATACAGGCAAATTATGTATTCCTTCATCTAATCCTCTGACATCAACGGTAGCTTTATGTTCTCTATTAACCAATGAATTGATCACATCTTGACTACCCCGGATGACAATATCTACTGTGGAAGGAGTTACTATATATTGAAAATCCCTATTTGCCCCAATAATCTCTACAGGGATATTAGTTAATGTTCTGGTAAATTCCGGTGTATTTAAGGGACTTTGCTGCCCATAGACAAAAAGCCATAATATTACCCCTAAAAAGATAGAAATGAATTTAGTCCCAAGATTTTTACCATAACCCTTCACTTTTTACCACCTCC
This sequence comes from Anaerobranca gottschalkii DSM 13577, assembly GCF_900111575.1. Classification (NCBI taxonomy): domain Bacteria; kingdom Bacillati; phylum Bacillota; class Clostridia; order Eubacteriales; family Proteinivoracaceae; genus Anaerobranca; species Anaerobranca gottschalkii. The sequence goes on from NZ_FOIF01000082.1 coordinate 4,776, forward strand.
AAGGCCACTTACTAGCCTCTTCTTCACTATTTTTCAGTTCTATCGCCAGCATTTCCCTTAGGGTTTTTTCATCTAAATAACGGGTTAGTTTTCCGTTCTTCGCCAAGGAGATTACCCCTGTTTCTTCAGAAACTATGATCACTACAGCATCACTTTGTTCACTTATACCTAGTGCTGCTCTATGCCTAGTTCCTAAATCTTTACTGATATCTAAGTTTTCACTTAAAGGAAGGTAACAGGTTGCTGCCGCTATTCTATTTCCCTTTATTATTGCTGCTCCATCATGGAGAGGGGTTTTTAAAGTAAAGATATTAACTATTAACTGGGAAGATATTATTGCGTCTAAAGGTACTCCCGTCTCTATGTGTTCATTTAGTCCTGTTTCCCGTTCTATTACTATTAGTGCACCAACTTTTTCCTTTGATAGTGTAACGACACCTTTCACCAACTCAGTAACCACCTGTTCAAATTCCTTAGGAGCTAAAAAGCGGGTAGATTTGAAAAATTTACCCCTTCCTAGCTGTTCCAAAGCTCTCCGAAGTTCAGGATAAAAAATTATTGGTAAAGCAACTAACCCTACTGTCATTGTCTGATTTAATAACCAATTTATTGTATTTAACCCTAGCCAACCGGTAACAACAGTGGCAGTAAGTAAAACTCCTAACCCTTTAATCAATTGAACAGCTCTAGTCCCTTTTATCAACATGATTACTTTGTAAAGAACAAAGGAAACTATAGCAATATCAATAGCATCTTTTATATTGAAATTTGATATTACACGGGTTATCAACTGCCACATAAAAAATACCTCCACCCCTAATTCATGTTTTAACCTTATCTATTTTTTGTAATGGGAAAATAAAGTATCGCTGCTCCTTTTTATTTTCGACTTTATAATATATAGATGTTAGCACAGCATCAGCAATTATTATAAACCAAATGAAGTATAATAACCAGTTTGTATATTTTAAGCTTAGTATACCTAGGGAATATAAAGCTAAGGCTAAAATTCCTTTTAATAACTGTTTATTGTAGAATTGACCAGATGACGGTAAAAAAATAGACATTAACAAAGCAAGGACAGGTGATGTATTAGGACATCTCATTTTTCCCAAAAATTTGATAAATTAATGCCCCAATAAAGTTTCCGAAAAATACTATTAGAATCCACATTATCCTGTCCCCACTATTCCTAAAAGTATCATCCGGTCTCCTCAATACTTCAAATAAAGTTACTATCCAAAAGATAAAGAATAATAGTGGAAACAAAAATATTATCGGTAAACAACCTAAAAAAGCCATAATTTCACCCACTTTCCCCTAATTCTATAAAATTTCTACTATATATAGTATTCGTCAATTATTGAATATTACCTGCTTAAAGATAATTTTTTTATATAAATAAAGACAAAGGAAGCAGTAGCTTAAATAGCTACTGCTCAGACTGAAGACAAACTATAGACAAAGTCATCATCAGCTGTGGTAATTAAACAAAGATACGATTAAGTTGAGGAGATAGATTTAAGAGCTGATTAGATAAAAGGAAGAAGGGGTGAGGAACAGGACGTTCCGAAAGCTCTATTGAGCCATGGA
>NZ_FOIF01000083.1 GCF_900111575.1 Anaerobranca gottschalkii DSM 13577
TATTGATATGTACCGATTCGTTAGTCGGGAATTTAAGCCTTCGGAGTGTTAAACCAAACAGGAGTAGATTTTTCGAAACTGGACACGATGAACAAGGAAGGAAACATAAACTTTTATAAGGTTTGATAAAAACCTTGTAGAGTTTTATAAGCTTTCTGTAACGGGTTCTTATGTCTAAAATTATAATTAGTTTAAATGATAGAAAGCTATACTTTTATATAAATAATGTTTTACAAGGTATATATCCTATTTCAATTGGAAAGCCAGAAACTCCTACACCTTTAGGAGAGTTTACTGTTATTGAAAAAACTGTTAACCCCGGCGGAGGATTAGGAACCAGGTGGTTAGGGTTCACTAGAGAAAAACATGGAATTCATGGAACAAATAATCCTTCTACTATTGGCAAAGCTGTATCAGCTGGTTGTGTACGAATGTATAACCATCATATTGAAGCTATTTATCCATATGTACCCATTGGAACACCAATAATTATTAAGGAATTTTATCAGGACCAAAATGTTAGTTACTTTGATAATATTTATTATCATTCGACGAATAAATATTATACTGTAAAACCTGGTGATAGTCTGTGGAAAATAGCCCAAAGATATGGTATCACCGTTCAAGAACTTAAAAAAGCCAATAACTTAAATTCAGACTTAATATTTCCTGGGCAAACCCTTGTAATACCTTAACAAAAGACAGCCTTTCGGCTGTCTTTGTTTATCGCCCTACAAACATTTGGGTAAACATAATTCCATAAGGTCCCCCTTCAACAATACCTATACCTATATGGGTGAAGTTGGGATTCAATATATTTGCCCTATGACCTGGTGAGTTCATTAAATTGGTATGGGCTCTAATTACACTGGGAGAACCGGCTAGATTTTCACCAGCTGTCCTAAAGGTTATACCAAAACTTCTCATCATATCAAAGGGACTACCATATACCGGCGAATGATGGGCAAAATATCTATTCACAATCATGTCTTGGCTTTTTAGCCTGGCTACCATAACAATGTTTTGATCCATTATTAAGGGCCTTAAACCATGTCTTATTCTTTCTTGATTAACCAATTCTAACATTTCAAGTTCCATCTGCTGTTGCCTAGTTAGTTGTTGTGTTGACGACTGTTGCTGTTGCTGAGGTTGTTGCGTCTGTGATGGTTGCTGTTGTTGCGATATTTCATTTATTGATGGAATAAGTAATTTTTGATTAATGTAGATTATATGGTTGGATAAGCCGTTAGCTTCCATAATAGCACTTACAGTGGTGTTAAAGCGTTGAGCTAAGAAAAATAAAGTATCTCCCCTTTGAACTGTATAAACTACTGAATTATTAGAGTTGATCTTTAATAAATTCCTTATAGCGTTTTTTGTCTGTCTACCTACTATACCATCCACAAGTAAGTTATTTTGTTGTTGAAACCTAAGTACTGTATTTCTTGTTAAATTTCCAAATATTCCATCTATCGGCCCTGGATTAAATCCTAATTGGGCTAAATCCCGTTGAAGTAGTTGAACTCCTTCACCCACACTACCAAACCTTAAAAGTTCATTAGTATCCAAATAAGCTAATGATATGGTGGGTATAGAAAACAAAAAAAGACAAATTACTAAAATACTTACTAACTTTTTAATAGAAATCCCTCCTTAAATTGTAGTTAACATAATTCTACATAAAAGTAAGGAGGGATGTAAATGGTAATATTTACTGATAATTTGTTGCCCTTCTAATACCCCACAGGGACTAAAATTACTTGACCTACATCTATTCTATCAGGATTAGGGATGTGATTTATCGCTAGAATTGCTTCAATGGTTGTGTTGTATCTCCTTGCTATCTTCCATAAACTATCACCACTTACTACTGTATAACGTATAACTTTACCTTTAGATGGAATATAGTGATGATGATAATGATGATACGTTATTGGAGATACTGGAATTAAATCGGCTACAAAATCTATTTCTTTATATTTCCTGGCAAATACTTTTATTTCTATTACAACTGTTTGCCTAATATCTGTAACGGTTTTCCCTTTAACAACTCTTTTTTCTAATATACTGTGATTTATATATTCTACCCTAACTGTAGCCCTAGTATGGGCTCCTGGATAAACCCCATCTAAGTGAACAAAATGGCTAAATGTATCTTGGACAAATTCAGCCCTAACTATATTACTACCTTCTTCTGTATAAAATATCTCTTTATCTATTACACCACTTACAATTACTTTATTAGGTATTACCCTAATATCTGTTATTTTAGCATTGGCCTTAGACTTTCCTATACTTTTAACATCCTTTTCAATAGTAATATTTCTATTTAAAATAGTTTGACTACTTCCCTCAGCTAGTACTGTTTCTACTGTTACCTTCTTTTTCGTTACATCCCAATTCTTATTTCCACTAAAATGTGTTACACAGTGAAAAGTATTATTTGAATAAGCATCTGCAGTAAAGTTAAACCTTTGTTTTAATATGCCATCTCTCATTAGACTATCTTTGTGAAGTTTTACTTTACCATCAACTATTACTTTACAGTTAAGGGGTATTCCCTTTAAAGGTAGGGAATAACTAAAGTCTTCTTCCGCTACATATTCTTCTATTTCTTCTTCATTATCTATAAAGTGTAAGCGGGTTATGGTTCTACCATTGATATCTAGACCTTCTTCAGTAATTTTATAATTACCTATAATTAATTCCGTTTCTTCAGTTAAAAGTTCTTTGTATTGATATTGTTCAGGTAATATTAGTTCTTTTTCATATTCTCCTTCTCCTTTAATTAAGGGTGTTTCTAATGTAATTAATTCTTTTTGATAGGAAACATCATTACACTTTATATCTGATACAATAGAAATTTCAATTTCTTCATATATTGTTACATCAAAATTGATAATTACAAATTGATATACCTTTCTGGTTTGTAAGCTTTCTTCAATAGTTGGATCCTCAAAATTTATATGGGTACTGACAGCAACTTTCATATGTGGTTTAGCTCCTATTATAGGTATTTGTACATAGATTTCTTCTGGTTTTAAGTTTCTAAATAAACCTTTAGTACATCTATATTTCCCTCTCAATACCACTAAATCTTCGTATATTTCAGTCTTAAGATTTTCCAGTTTTCCTTCGATTACTTCCCTTGTAAAGGTCTCTTCTAAATTAGTTTCTTGTTTAATAACGAAGGATGAGCTGTTTTTACCAAAAATGTTTATAAAATTAACCGGAACTTTCCTGATTTGTATATTCATTTCTCACACCTCTTATAATTTTTATATAATTTTAGAAGGTGTGAATTTACACACCTTCTAAAGTTTTAACCTTTAGGTTTTGGAACACATGGAATTATTATTTTTTGTCCTGGAAAAATCAAATTAGGATCTGGAATTGTATCTTTATTTGCTTTAATTAAATCATTTAAACTTATACCAAAACGTTTAGCTATTTTAAATAAGGTATCCCCTGGTTGCACCACGTATATTATATAGGTAGCATCAGGTGGGCATAAATCATCGTCTGGAACATTGACATCAGTTACCACTTCAATTTGTACTGTTTCTGTAACTTTGACGAATAATTCAAGGACCGCTGTTTGTCTTCCGGTTAAACCATTATCAGAAAGGTCAATCTTTGTATACTCTACTCTAGGGGTAACATCAACGTTCATACCTGGCCTTACGCCCTCGATGTGTACGAAGTGGGTAAATGGTTCTGTTGGTAAAGTTAATTCTTTCAACACATTAGTTTGTTCATCGACATAAAATACTTGTTTCTCTAGTTCTCCTTTAATGATTACTTTATTATCAATAGGTTTAACTTCAGTAATATTCACATCAGCTACTATGTTAGCGATTTTTTTTGCAGGTTTAGGGAATTTTACTTCTGCTGTAACATTGAGTTGTTCTGTTCCTTCCCCTATAACATTTTCTACTTTGAATAATTCTTTAAATACATCTACTCCTGTAGCTCCCACTACAACCTCTATTTGAACTGTTTCTGTTACCTTTACAAACAACTCTATAACTGCTGTTTGTTTAGCAATACTTCTGTCATTATTATCAATAATATGATCGATAAATTCTACTCTAGGATATACCTGAACATTCATTCCTGGCCGTGCACCAGGGATATCAATAAATTGGGTAAATTTTTCATCTACAGATTTTTCTTTAACTATACCTTTTCTTTCTTCCACATAGTAGATTTGCTTATGAAGAATTCCTTCAATAATCACCTTATCCTCAATTACCCTAGCATTTACATCTTTAAAGGCACTATCCACAGTCATTATTTTTTTCACTGGATCAGGAAATTCTACATCGGCAATTACAGATGTTTGAACTGTTCCTTCTCCTATAACGTTTTGTACTTTTACAAGTTCTTTATAGGTTATAATATGGGGTCCTATAATATCAGTAACTACCTCAACCTGTACAGTTTCTGTTACTTTTACAAATATTTCTAAGATCGCTGTTTGTTTAACTTTAGTTTTATGTCCTGGATGGTGACCAGATTGTAAAGCCATTTCATCTTCTTCTCGATGCTTTTTAGTAGGTAAGATTTCAAACCTTACATCTTCTACTCTAACTTTAACTTGGGCGTGGTTTCCTGGATATGCTCCATTGATGTGAACAAATTGAGTAAACTTCTCAGGTGGTAATGTTTCTGAATAAACAATATCATCTTCTCCTACATAATAAACTTGTTTGACGATTACCCCTTCAACAATAACTTTATCTTCAATGACATTTGTTTTAATTTGGTCTGCCGGTATTGTTACTTCTGGGGTTAAAAATCTCTTAACACGTCTTGGTAAATTAAACTCTCGAACAACGGAAAACTGTTTTTTATCTTCTCCGATAACATAGTCAAGTTTTAATAGTTCTTTTATTACTTCAACTTTAGGCTTTTTGCCATCATAATAAGTCATCTTTTATCCTCCTCTCTCTTTTTACCTTATACATATTCCTTCTCATTCTATGAATATGCTATAAATGTCTAATATGTGTTAGTTTTTTTAAAAAAAGTAAATATTTTTTAAAGTAAATTTTCCCTGATTTCTAGATATGCTTTGTACCCTATATCTATTAATTCCTTTGTTTTATCGAAGTTTCCTAAATTCACTGTTGGTATATTAGGTTTAATTACTATATCTGGAATAGCAAAATATTTACTATTATCCACAGCAACAGTTATTACCCTACTACCTAAATCAATTATTCCCTGAGGTCTATTATCAAAGGGAGGTCTTTTTGTAACTTCAACAGAGATCGTTTTTTTACAACCTAATTTTTTAACTAAAAAAACTGGTACATTATTAGTTAAACCTCCATCAATAAAATATCCTTCTTTATAATTAACTCCCCTATAAACCAAAGGAATTGAAATACTTGCCCGTATAGCTAAATATAATGGTATTTCTGAAATAACTAATCCTTCAAAATCACTAAAAGCCTGAGGCACATTAGTAAATATAGTATCTAAACCTGTATTTATATCTACAGCAGTAATTGCTAAAGGAGTTTTAATGGTAGAAATATCTTCTTCACCAAAAATTTGTTTAAGAATTTTTGTCATCCGTTCACCCTTTAATAAACTCCAATAGTTAGTGTTTTCTAGACTAAAATTACCTAATAACAAACAGAAATATCCTTTAATAATTGACCAAATATTTATCCTTACATCTAAAACATCTTTTTGTTCCAAAGTATTTACTACATCTATTAAATCTCGATAGGATTTTCCTTTAGCAAGGGCTGCTGCCATAATAGCTCCTACACTACTTCCACTAACAGCACTAATTGGAATATTATCCCTTTGAAGCCCTTTCAAAACTCCTATATGGGCAATTCCCCTTTGCCCTCCGCCACTAAAACTTACCCCCACATATATATCACCCCTCTTTTACATAATACTCAAGTTTTCTAAAAATGTGCAAATAAAAAAAGCGCCATTCGGCGCACTTAAATTCATTTATATTTTATAGTGCTCTCCATGAACTCCTATATAATCTTTGGGATACATTTCTGCTCCACAACTCTCACAGCTAAATCTAGGTGGTATTGATGTATCTCCATCATCCATCATATCAAAGTATTCCACTACTTCCTTGGGAACTTTTTCTACAATCTTGCACCCCAAACAAACATACTCTATAAAATTCTTTAAGTTCACTTTTTGTGGACTCTTTTTCTTGTTACCTTTTTTCTTCTTACTCATCAGTTCATCCCCTTTGTTCTAATTTTAGACACACTACCCCCTTGGT
>NZ_FOIF01000084.1 GCF_900111575.1 Anaerobranca gottschalkii DSM 13577
TTATAATCATCTCCTTATGAGATAATTATAACATATATTTATTTTAATAGTAGTATAATTTGTTAAAATTTTTGATATTCTTTCCTGTTTTTATTTATTTTTATGACTATATAATAAAGTTTTGCCTAGAAGGATAATACTAAAATACTATTAAGATTAATTTTGAGTATAATAAAATTTTTAAAATGTACAAAAAATAGAAGGAATATCTTTATTTTTATAGAAGTAATAATTAGAGTCGCGAAATTTATTTTAAAGGGGGTCACAAGATGTTAGATAAAGGATTAATTCAAGAAGTTCTTGATGAAGCATTAAAAACAGGTGGAGATTTTGCCGAAATATTTGTTGAAGATACTCAATCCACATCAATTTTACTTTTAGGTGGTGTTGTTGAAGAAAGCAATTCAGGAAGGGATTACGGAGTAGGTATTAGGATCTATTATGGCTTAAATTCAGTTTATGCCTATACCAACGATAGCTCTAAAGAAAATCTCCTCAAAGTTGCCAAAACAGCTGCTGCCGCTATAAAGGGGACAAAGGGAGATTTAACAATTAACCTAACTACTAGCACTATAGAAAATAACCATCTTGTAAAAAAACTGCCAAATACTATTTCTAAAAAAGAAAAAGTTGATGTTATGAAAAGGGCATACTTTGTAGCTAAAAATTATAGTCCAGAAATTACTCAAGTTATTGTTCGCTATTTAGATGTAGATCAAAAGGTTCTTATTGCTAATAGTGAAGGTTTATTTGTGGAAGATAGAAGGGTAAGGACCCGTCTGCCCATTGAAGCAATTGCTTCTAAAGGAACGGAAAAACAATCGGGTTTTTATGGACCAGGGGCCCATAAGGGATTTGAATTTTTTGAGGATATAGATATAGATTATTATGCAAAGGAAGCTGCTAGAATCGCAGTAACAATGATTAATGCTGATCATTGTCCTAGTGGAAAAATGCCAGTAATCATAGATAATGAATTTGGTGGTGTTATTTTCCATGAGGCTTGTGGTCACGGCTTAGAAGCTACTTCAGTTGCCAAAAAGACTTCAGTTTTTGCTGATAAACTAGGAGAATTGGTCGCTTCAGAATTTGTTACTGCTATAGATGATGGAACTATACCAAATGCTTGGGGATCTTCCAATATCGATGATGAGGGGATGAAAACCCAGAAAAATATATTAATTGAAAATGGAATTTTAAAGGGTTATATGATAGATAGATTAAATAGTCGCCGTATGGGTATGGCTCCTACGGGAAATGGTAGAAGACAAAGTTATAAATTTGCTCCAACTTCTAGGATGACTAATACTTATATTGCACCTGGGAAATCAACACCTGAAGAAATTATTAGTAATACAGAATATGGACTTTACGCTAGATACATGGGTGGAGGTTCAGTAAATCCTGCTACTGGTGAATTTAATTTTGCAGTAAATGAAGGTTATATAATTAAGAATGGAAAAATTCACAAACCAGTGCGCAGTGCTACGTTAATTGGTAGAGGTATAGAGGTATTGAAAAAGATAGATATGGTCGGCAATAACTTAGGCTTAGGTCAAGGAATGTGTGGCTCTGTTAGTGGGTCAATACCTGCTAATGTAGGGCAACCAATGATCAGGGTTTCAGAAATGACTGTTGGTGGTAGAAAGGGGGAGTAAAAGGTGAATATCCAAAACTTTAAAGATAAGTTATTTGCTAAAGGTAAAGAACATGGTTTTACAGATATGGAAATTTACTTTACTAGAAGTAATAATTTCAGTGTGAAAATTTTCAAAGGTGAAGTAGATGATTACTCTGTAGCAGATGAATCTGGTTTAGCCTTTAGAGGTTTATATAAAGGGAAAATGGGTTATTCTTTCACAGAAAAGGTTGACGAAAGCTCTATCGATATTTTGGTAGAAGAAGCAAAGGGAAATGCTATGATAATTGAAGATGAAGATGAGGTGGAAATTTTCTCTGGATCACCACAATACAGTGATTATGATGGATATAATCCAGAATTAGAAAATTTTACTGCGGAAATGAAGATACAGTTTGCTAAAAAGCTAGAAGAAGCTGCTTTTGCTCAAGATAAACGGGTAGTCGCTGTAAATTACTGTTTGATGGCTTCCGGTGAAGGAGAGAAAATAATCAGCAATACCAAAGGTTTAGAAAAGAGGGCAAAAGATAATTTGGCATATACATATCTTTCTGTTGTTGTTAAAGATGGGGAAAACATCAAAACTGGAGCTAAGTTTTTAGGTTCTACCCAAATAGAAGACTTCAATGCTGAAGAAATTGCTAAAAAGGCAGTTAATGAAGCTTTAGCAATGTTAGGGGCAGAAACAGTAAAGTCCAAAACATATCCAGTTATTTTTAGAAATGATATGGCAAACAGCTTATTGGCAACCTTTAGTTCAATTTTTTCAGCAGAAAATGTACAAAAGGATTTGTCTCTATTAAAAGGTAAAATTGGAGAAATTATTGCCAATGAAAAGGTTACATTAATCGATGATCCTTTAATGAAAAATGGTTTAGCTTCTACACCTTTCGATGCCGAAGGGGTCGCAACATATACTAAAGAAATAATTAGTCAAGGAAGATTAAACACTTTTCTTCATAATTTAAAAACAGCTAAAAAAGATCGAGTTAAATCCACTGGGAATGGGTATAAGGCTTCTTTTAAAGGAGCTGTAGGAATTGCCCCAACTAATATGTATATTAAACCAGGGAATAAAACCTTTGAAGAATTAGTTGCAACTATCGATGAAGGATTAGTAATTACAGAGGTACAAGGTTTACATTCCGGTACTAACACCGTAAGTGGCGATTTCTCATTAGCTGCCCAAGGGTTTCTCATTGAAAAAGGTAAAATTGTAAGACCTGTAGACCAAATAACAATTGCAGGTAACTTTTACGAAGTATTACAGGATATTGAAGAAGTAGGAAATGATTTAGAATTTGGTTTACCTTCTAGGGGATATTTTGGATCACCATCATTGAAAATCAAAAAAATTGCAGTATCAGGTAAGTAAACCTATAACCCTCATTTATTAAAAAATAAATGGGGGTTAGTAATAATTATTGTTATCGATGAAAGTTTTATGGTATAATTAGTTAATTAGTTAATAATGTAGAGGAGGTGATTTTTTGTTAGAAGATTTAATTGTAAGTTCTTTAGCAGGTTTAGCAACTGCTGTTGGAGCATTAATAGTTATTTTATTTAAAAAAATTGGGGAAAAATTTATATTTTCTACTATGGGATTTGCTGCAGGGATTATGATTGCCGTATCTACATTAGAACTTATTCCAGAAGCAGCGGAACTAGGAGGAAATTTCAATACTGCACTTGGCTTTACTTTAGGAGTTATACTAATGTATTTGTTAGATATTTTTGTACCCCATTCCCATATTGGTTCCGGAGAGATGGAAAATGATGAAAAAAGCAAATTTAAAAAAATGGGTTACTTTATATTTTTAGGGATAGCCTTACATAATTTACCTGAAGGTTTAGCTATTGGAGCAGGATTTGAGGCCCAAAAATCACTGGGAATGTCTATAGCCATAGCTTTAGCGATACATAATGTGCCGGAAGGAATGGCAACAGCTGTACCCTTATTGGCTGGTGGTGTTAGTAAATTAAAAGTTGTTATATTAACTTTAATTGCAGGGATGATGACTCCAATAGGGACTTTTATAGGTATGTTACTTTTTCAAATATCTGAAAGTTTTATAGCTATTGGTTTAAGTTTGGCAGCAGGTGCCATGATATATATCGTTTCCGATGAGTTAATACCCCATTCTCATAGTGGGCATTCTCACTGGGGAAATTTTGGGCTACTCTTAGGATTTTTACTAGGCTTTTTGATATTATAAATTTGAAAATGGCATTTCGCCACTTTACAGACTGAAGACAAACTATAGACAAAGTCATCATCAGCTGTGGTAATTAAACAAAGATACGATTAAGTCGAGGAGATAGATTTAAGAGCTGATTAGATAAAAGGAAGAAGGGGTGAGGAACAAGACGTTCCAAAAGCTCTATTGAGCCATGGACGGCGAATTAGAGCGGTACCCTTCTTCCTTTTAGATAGAAGCCTTAAATCTCGACGGAGACTTTGTTAGAATGTTTAATTACCACAGCCTTTAAAAAATGACTTTGTCTACAAACTGAAAGTGGCATTTAGCCACTTTATTATTTTACTGATGGTCTAGCTGTATCTAAAAGCCCTAAAACGATGTGAGCTAATCCAAAACCTAAAATTCCAGCTCCTAATTCTCCTCTAATATACCATCCTATTAGGGAAACAATAATTCCAAGACCTACTACAGTATAGCTAGTAGTTTTAGCACCCATTTAATTCGCCTCCTAAAATTTATTCATTGATATTTTAAACAGAATTTATTATTTATATACATACGTTAATTATACAAGGTAAAAATTTCCTTGATGTTATTCTGTATTAAGGTGTATAATTTAAGTATCTTAATAATGTTCTAGGAGGTAATCTAATGAAGGTAGGGATTATAGGAGCTGGAGTTGGTGGAACATCAATTCTTAAAATTTTAAGTGAACTGAATACTGTAGATGTACTTTGGATAACAGATATTAACAGCCATGCGGAAGGGATAAAATTTGCAAAGGAAAAGGGGATAAGAACAGGGGATGATTTTTTAAATTTTTTACATAGCCTTCCTGTAGACTGTATTATTGAAGCTACTGGCGTAGATAAGGTAAAAAGAATATTGATGGAAAATGTTCCAGAAAATATAACAGTTATTGATGGACAAGCTGCTAATTTATTAATGGAAATAGTATCCGGTAGGGATAATTTAATTAAAGAACTAAAAAATATGGCTTTTAAACTTGAGCAAGATTTGACAAACCTTAACCAAGGGATTTTAGATGTAGGTAAAGTATTGGAAGAAATAAAAAATGGTACATATGATTTATCTCAAATGGGTGAAAGGTTAGTAGAAGAATCCTATAAAACAAAGGAAGCTTTTAATAGAACCCAAGAAATTTTAGGATTTATAAAATCTATTAGTAAACAAAGTAAAATATTAGGTATAAATTCTGCCATAGAAGCTGCTAGGGCTGGAGAATTAGGGCGTGGCTTTGGTGTTGTAGCAGAAGAAATTAGAACTATGGCTGATTCATCAGAAAAATCAGTAGAAGAGATACAACAGGTGATATTAGACATTCAAAATAACATGGATGGAGTTCAAAAGGGAATAAATATTGCCTCAGATGTTGCCCATAAACAAGCGGAAGCTACAGAACGGGCTAGTATTTTGTTGAAAAAATTATCAAGTATTTCCAGAGAAATAAAAGAGTTTGCCGAAGAATTAGTTTCTCTGTAATTTCCTTTGTTTTTGTATATTAGAAATAGAAATTGTGTAAAACTAACAATATAAAATAAAGGAGGTAATATTATGAAGAGGTTTTTTTGGCTTTGTGTTACCTTGATTATATTGTTAGTTTTTACAGGTTGTGGGAGAAGTAGTACTGGAAAGTACAAAGATGGAGTTTATAATGGAATAGCTCAAGGTTATGGAGGGGAGATAGAAGTACAAGTAACGATAAATGGGGGAAAAATTACTGATATTCAAATTGTAAGGGAACAAGAAACACCTGGGATTTCTGATACTGCTAAAGTGCAAACAATAGAAAGGATTATTCAAAAGGGAAGTACAGATATAGATTTGGTTTCTGGAGCAACAGCTACCAGTAAAGGAATTAGGGATGCCGTTGAAAATGCATTACAACAAGGGAAATAACACCAAAGCAAGATTATAGTGTTTTAATACACTAAATCTTGCTTTTTCTCATAGTGTAAAATTGTTGTAGGAAAAATACAAATAAAAAAACACAAGAGACCACTCTTTTTGGTAAAATAAAAATTGACAAAACAAAACAATCAAAAAGGAGGGTCTCTTGTGAATATAATTATACAACAAAAATGCGAAGAATTCATCAATAAAGTTTTAGAATTTTTTTCAGAAGATGAAACTCGAATAATGGAGGAAATAGAAACAAATTTAAAAGAGCTAACAGATAATTTTATACTGGAGATGATGAGAACTTATTTTGAATTGATTGATAGAAAAATTGTTGAA
>NZ_FOIF01000085.1 GCF_900111575.1 Anaerobranca gottschalkii DSM 13577
ACTGTTGGCCTAATTGGGTATTTTTCTTTAAACTCTCCCCATTTATCTTCAAATATTTGTTTTATTATTCCCGTAGCCATAAACAACTCACCCCACTACATAATAACATTTATCCACATACCTAGCAATCTATACTTTCCTAAGCAAGAAAAAAACCTAACCCACTAAACTAGTGAGTTAGGCCCTTTTGTTATCTTAATCTATCCTCTAATTTTTCCCTTTGGGCTTCATAACCTTTTTTACCTAATAAAGCAAACATATTCCTTTTATAATCCTCAACTCCCGGCTGGTCAAAGGGATTTACACCTAATAGATATCCACTAATACCACAAGCTTTTTCAAAGAAATATACCATATATCCGAAATAGTAAGAAGTTAATTTAGGTATATTGATAATTAAATTGGGTACTCCTCCGTCATTGTGGGCTAATAAAGTTCCCTGGAATGCCTTTTTGTTAACAAAATCCATGGTTTTCCCAGCTAAATAGTTTAGTCCATCTAGATCTTCATTATCTTCTACTATTTCTATATCTTTACTAGGCTCTTCTACGTTGAGAATTGTTTGAAAGATATTTCTAATACCATCTTGAATATATTGACCTAATGAATGTAGATCTGTGGAAAAATTAACACTGGAAGGAAAAATCCCTTTTTGCCCTTTCCCTTCACTTTCTCCAAAAAGCTGTTTCCACCATTCAGCAAAATATTGAAGTTTAGGCTCATAATTAACCATAATTTCTGTAGTTTTATTTTTACGATAAAGAACATTTCTCGCTGCTGCGTATTGATAACAATAATTTGTTTCTAAAGTTGGGTCTTGTAAATCTTTATGGGCTTCTTTAGCCCCTGCCATCATCTCATCAATATCTACTCCACTTACCGCTATAGGTAAAAGACCAACTGCCGTTAATACAGAAAATCTGCCACCTACATCATCGGGAATAACAAAGGTTTCGTATCCCTGTTTTTCTGCCAAATTTCTAAGGGCACCTTTACTTTTATCTGTAGTAGCGTAAATCCGCTCTTTAGCCCCTTCTAAACCGTATTTCTTTTCCATGTAGTCTTTAAAAATTCTAAAGGCAATGGCCGGTTCAGTGGTGGTACCAGACTTAGAAATAACATTTACAGAGATATCCTTTCCTTCAATAACCTCTAACAAGTCCTGTACATAAGTTCCACTGATGTTATGGCCGACAAAATAGATTTCTGGCCCCTTTCTTTTTTCTTTAGGCAAAGTGTTATAAAAGGTATGGTTGAGCATCTCTAAAGCTGCTTTTGCTCCAAGATATGAACCACCAATACCGATAACCACTAAGACATCGGAATTTCCCCTTATTTTTTCTGCAGCCTTTTTGATTCTAGCAAATTCTTCTTTATCATAGTTTAGTGGTAAATCTACCCAACCAATAAAATCATTACCTGGACCTGTGCCATTATGTAGCATTTCATGGGCAAGATTAACGAAAGGCTGCAAATTTTTCACTTCTTCTGCTAAAAGAAAATCCTTGGCTTTGCTGTAATCAAAAGTAATTTTTTTCATCTAAATACCTCCCAAAGTTTACTATCACCTATTATAATCCTTTTTTTTTCTTTTGCAAGTCCTTTAACCTTTAACTATCTGAGAGAATTTTTTTCTATTTGTTCTATTACCTTTTCTATTCCATTTTGAACTTTACTTTTAGCCATAGCATCAACATATTTACTTCTATTTTCATAGAGATAGTTGATAGTTTTTAATAAGGTTTGGCTGTTTACTTTTTCTTCTAACAATACTTTACTATATCCCATTTTCTCAAAGGATTGGGCATTTAAAATCTGATCTCCCCTACTAGCTTTTGCAGATAGGGGAATTAATATATTAGGCTTTCTTAAAGCTAAAAGTTCATAGATAGAATTAGCTCCAGCTCTAGAAATCACTAAATCAGCCATGGCAAAGAGGTGTGGGAGTTCCTCTTTTATATATTCGTATTGTCGATATCCTGCTAAACCTTGGTATTGTTCTTCTAAATTCCCCTTTCCACATAGATGTATTATATTAAATTTCTTTAACAAATCTGGCAAAATATCTCTCACTGCTTTATTCAGTTTAACGGAACCTAAGCTTCCCCCCATTACCATTATTACCGGCTTTTCCTTATCTAATCCTGTAAACCGATACCCTTCCCCTTTATCTCCCTGTAAAATTTCTGGTCTTATAGGGGTACCGGTAAAAACCCCTTTATTTTTTGGCAGGTGTTTTAAAGTTTCTGGGAATGTTACACAGACCTTCTTGACAAAGGGTATTACTATTTTATTGGCAAGGCCTGGGGTATAATCGGATTCATGGATAACGGCAGGTATCCCCCTAAAATTACCAGCTAATAGCACAGGTACTGTAACAAATCCCCCTTTGGAAAAGATTATCCTAGGTTTTATTCTCCCTAAAATCCTATAGGCTTGACTGATCCCTTTTACTACTCTAAAAGGGTCAGTAAAATTCTTAAGATCAAAATACCTCCTTAGCTTCCCTGAAGATATTGGGTAATATGGAATACCTAAGTCCTCTATAAGTTTTCTTTCAATCCCATCTTCAGAACCAATATAGTGAATATCATAACCTAATTCTTGTAACTTAGGGATTAAAGCAATATTGGGAGTTACATGTCCGGCAGAACCTCCACCGGTAAGAACTATTTTTTTCACTAGTATCACCATCCTTTACTATTTACTAATATTTTACACATCTAAAGGGAACAAATGCAATAAAAAAAAGCAAGATTAAGGAATTTAATCTTGCTTAAAAACCTCAATGTATTCCTGCTCTTTAAAGCCTACTAGTACTAAATCTTTAAAATTAGTTACAATAGGTCTTTTTACCAACATAGGATTTGCTACTAAAAGTTCAATTAATTTTTCATCATCTAATTCATCGATCACATTTTGTAAATTTAATTCTTTGTACAATTTACCATTTTTATTAAACAAAACCTTTAACTGACCATTTAATATACTTTGAATTTTTTCTATCTCTTCCTTTGTTACAGGCTCCTTTATTATATGCCTAATTACAAAAGGAATACCCTTTTCTTCAAGCCAAACCTTAGCTTTTCTAGAACTTGTTCAAGATGGATAATGGAATAAAACTAGTTTCATGTTATCACTCCTTATTTATATGAATTCAGCTAAGTACTTTTCTACTATTGTAGGATCTATCTCCCTATCTACTAAGGGTAGCCCTGTATCTAAATGCTGGATTTTTTCATGATAGGTCTTTTCTTCCTTTTTGTAAAAAATACCTATAGGTATTCCATCATCCCCCCATCGATGGGCCAGTTTATATGCTTCAAAATAATCTGTTTTATCGTGGGTTTCATCTATTCTAACCACCCTATCTTTATACCATTTAAAGGTGTTTACTTTATTGAAGGTAACACATGGTTGTAGAATATCTACTAAAGCATATCCTTTATGCAAAATAGCTGCCTTCATCATCTCTACCATGTGTTCTTCATCACCGGAAAAGGTACGGGCGACAAAGGTTGCCCCTAAACTTAAAGCAACGGTCAAAGGGTTGAAGGGATTGTTAATAACACCCATAGTTTGGACCCCTGTAATTTGACCAGTACCTGTTGTAGGAGATGCTTGACCCTTTGTTAAACCATATATTTGGTTATTGTGAACAAAATGGGCAATATCGATATTCCGCCGAATATTGTGGATAAAGTGATTTCCCCCTTCTCCATAAGTATCCCCTTCACCGGATTCTACTATTACCGTTAAATTTTTATTGGTAATTTTTATCGCTGCCCCTACGGGAACTGCTCTACCATGTAAACCATTAAATCCATTGACATTGATATATTGGGGAATCTTTGCCGCTTGACCGATTCCTGAAGAAATGACAACTTCGTGGGGCTTTTTCCCTAGCTCTTCTAAGGTCCTTTTTAACCCTTTTAAGATACTGAAATTCCCACAGCCGGGACACCATGCAGTTTCATACGTTTTAAATCCGCACACTACTTAAGCACCTCCTTAATCCTCTGGTGAAGCTCTTCACTACTAAAGGGTCTGCCATCATATTTTAAAATTGACTGGTGGCAATTCACTCCTGTTTGTTCCCTAACTAAATCCTTTAACTGTCCAGTAGCGTTTCCTTCAATATTGATGATCCTTTTAGCATATGGAGCTAATTCCTTAAGTGTTTTTTGGGGAAGGGGCCAAAGATCTCCAAAGACTAGAGTTGTAACATTATACCCTTCTTCTAACAACATCTCCGTTGCCTCTTTTAGTGGGCCATAGGTAGAACCCCAAGCTAGCAAGAGAATTTCCCCTCTATCTAAACCTATTTTTTTAGGTTCTTCTAATTCTTCTTTCAGTACTTCTAATTTTTTCATTCGCTTATCTACCATCATCTTCCTTACTTCTGCACTTTCCGTTATCTTTCCGTATTCATCGTGTTCATCACTATCCACCAATACCACTTGATTTGGATATTTACCTGGAATGATCCTCGGTGAAATTCCCGTTTCTGTCAAGGTATATCTTTTGTATTCACCATCTACAAAGGCTTCTTCCCCTGCTAAACCTCTATCTATAGTAATTTTACTTAAGTCAAAGGCCTTAACCGTTTGATTATAATCGGCAAGATATTGATCACTTAAAAGTATTACAGGAATTTGATATTTTTCCGCTAAATTAAAGGCCCTAGCCGTTTGATAAAAGGCATCCTGGACGTCATTTAGGGAAATTACCATCAATGGAAACTCCCCTTGAGAACAGTTAATCACAAACTTTAAATCACTTTGTTCTGTTCTTGTAGGAAGACCGGTAGCTGGACCAGGTCTCTGAACTTCTGCTACTACTAAAGGTACTTCAGTAATCCCTGCAAGGCCTATAGATTCAACCATTAAAGAGAAACCGCCACCGGAAGTTCCAGTCATAGCCCTTACCCCGGTGTATGAAGCACCTAATGCCATTAAAACAGCTGCTATTTCATCTTCAGCTTGTTCCACTACAATTACTCCATCCTTTTGTTTTTTTGCTAAATATGTCATTATACTCGTTGATGGTGTCATGGGATATGCTGAGTAAAAGGAACAATCAGCTGCCAAAGCTCCTAAAGCTATGGATTCATTGCCATTTATCAGTATATATTCTGAAAGGTCATGTGGTTTTGCTAAGACAAATTTTGGTTCTGTTAAGCCATAGCCAATTTCCAATGCCCGCTGGTTAGTTTCTAATATTTTTCCTTGGAAAAGTTCTGTGAGATAGTTTTCTACTTCACTTATTGGTAAAGAGAAAAGTTTAAAGACAATACCGACAAAAATTGTCCCCATTACCTTTGGATTGCCAAGTTTTTTAGCCTCTTCCATTATAGGTAAAGCTAAAGTGTATTCACCTTCCCAAGTACTAGCACTATCAATAAGTATCTTACCACCTATATTTAACTTATTTTGATGAAGGGCAACGGTTTCGTCATTTAATGCAATTATTATATCTACACTATCTTTCTGACTACATAAAGGTTTATCAGAAAACCGAACTAGGGAAAAATTATGCCCCCCTCTAATTCTAGACATATAATCTTTAGTAGAAAAAACAAAATATCCTGCCCTTTTTAAACCTTTTTCTAAAATATTAGCTATAGTATCAACACCTTGCCCTGCAGCACCACCGATGAGGATATTATAATCCAAATAAAACACCTCCTTAAGGAATATACTATTATATTCTCCTTTAGTAATAAATATTCCTGTTATTATTTAAAAAATTTTTTTTAAAAAGTAAAGGTGCTGGATTAACAGCACCTCAGACTGAAGACAAACTAAAGACAAAGTCATCTTAGCTGTGGTAATTAAACAAAGATACGATTAAGTTGAGGAGATAGATTTAAGAGCTAATTAGATAAAAGGAAGAAGGGGGGAGGAACAGGACGTTCCGAAAGCTCTATTGAGCCATGGACGGCGAATTAGAGCGGTACCCTTCTTCCTTTTAGATAGAAGCCTTAAATCTCGACG
>NZ_FOIF01000086.1 GCF_900111575.1 Anaerobranca gottschalkii DSM 13577
ACTCAATAGTTATGGTTAACTTCTAAAAAGTCCCACAACTAGCGAGTTCTTTTTATTCATGAGCTAAAATTGTAAAATTAGCTATTTCCCGACAAGCCCTTGCTTTTTTATCTGGAAATGTTAAAATTCAATGAAAAATGTTGATATCATAAAGCTTTCATAGTTAAACTAATTATAGTATTTTCATAAAATTACCTATACCCTGATAAAAGGGGGTAAAATTTTTATTTAAATGAACTGCGGATGATATTTAAAAGTAAATTCACTTATTTTTCATCTTTGTTTTTAATTTATTAGATGTTTTTATGCCATTTCAATCATAGTATTTGTAATAGTAGCAGCTTTGCAAATAGGACAAGAGTAGACATAAAAATAATGGATTTACTCCTTTTTTATAAGGTGTACGAAAGGTAGCCTTGTAATGGAAGGATTAGAAAACCCCAGAGATTGAGGGAATATGTGAGAGGATATTACAAGGAATAATTACTAAGGAGCAATTAACTAAAAAACTTTAAATTATCAGGGACAATAAATAATAAAAATAATTAGAAAAATATTTGTATTTTGTTAAAATTTTATGGTAAAATATAGCCAAAAAGACATACGGTGTAATGCAAGTATAACAATTGGAAATTAAGAAAGAATTTGAACAAGTTAGCCTTGAAAAAGGCAATAAGGAAGTAACCCTATAAACAACCATGGTTTATAGACGAGGGGGTGTGGAAATGGATCTATTTGACAGGTTTATATGGTTTTTTATAGTTTTGATAATATCTAACATTGTTTTCGAGATTTTAGATAGTAAATCTAAACAATTTAATAAACTCAAGGGCTGTTTTAAGAAAAAACATATATTTCGCAAATATAGATTTATTTTGTTTGGGTTTCTTGGGAGTGTTTTTGTAGGGTATATCTTAAACCGAAGTCACTTAATTAGCACGGGTATTTTTGCCGTAACATATAGTTTGTCAGCCTATATATTCTCTGAAAGTGAAAATGTAAATAACAGTTAGTTTAAGTTTTCAAGTTAAATATAAATGAACTTAAGCGCGCCGAATGGCGCTTTTTATCTGAAAAGTTAAAATTTAATGAAAAATTTTGACATCATAAAGCTTTCTTAGTTAAACTAATTATAGTATTTTCATAAAATTGGATATACTCTAATAAGAAGGGGGGGTAAAATATATGAATTTCTATTTAAATGAACTGCGGATGATATTTAAAAGTAAATTTACTTATGTAATTTTCTTTTTCATCTTTATTTTTAATTTATTAAATGTATTTGGTTATTTTTTTAATAATGTAGTTATATTATTAGAAAATCAGATTATAGAATATTATAATACACCTGTTACTTTAAAAGAATGGGGTCTTATTAATAGTGGATTTGTTGAGAATTTGTTAAGACCTATCCATCCGGTATTTTCTTTTATGAACAGTATATATTTTTTTTATACCATTTCAATCATAGTCTTTGTAATAGTAGCAGCTTTGCAAATGGGACAAGAGTTTAGACATAAAACTATAAAAGTAAAATTAACATATATGTCACCATTAGTATTGATATTTAATAAATTATTAGCTTTAATAACCTTTTTATTAACTACGATACTATTCTCTACACTTATCTTATCAATAACAAATTCATTTATTTGGTTTCAAGTTAATAAAATATATGGATATTTATTAGCACACTATGAAATTAATTTAAATTATTATTTTTTTAATAATATAGTAGAGTATTTTCAAAGCCTTGTTATCATAATTATTGCAATTTCTTTTTATAGTTTAGTGGCAATTGCTATTACATACTTTTCTGAATTACCAGCTTTAGGGATGTTAATTGGATTTACTCCTTTTTTCAGATTTAATTCAGTTATATCCCAAATCATAGCAGCACCAGCTGATGTTTATTTCAAAGCTTTGGATAAAATACTTTCTTTTTCAGAGCTAGGGTACTATGGAATAATTATTCATGATTCCTTTATAAATAAAAATATATGGGAAATTTTTACGTGGATTTTTATGGTGTTAATAGTATTGTTTATAGTTAATATAATAAATTTATATAATAAAAAGATATATTAAGGGGGAGAGGAAAATGAATAAATATTTTAAGGTTTTAAGTTATATTATACTGACTATTGCTATAATACTCATGGCTTATAAATTTATGGTCCCTGCTAATTTTGGAGAAGAAACAGTATCATTAAGATTGCAAACAGCGGTTTATAATGGTGATTTAAAAGAAGTAGAAAAAATATTAGATAAATATTATATTGATTTAAATGATGAAGAATTATTTTTCGGTCACTTGCCTCTTTTTATTGCAGTTGAAAAAGGGAATAAACAGATGGTTAGCTTTTTAGTTGAAAGGGGTGCCGATGTTAATAAAGAAATTTTTGGAAGAATATATAGTAATGCTATGATAGTTGCTATAGATCAAGAAGATATTGAAATGATTGAGCTACTGGTAAGCTTAGGTTATGATATCAAATCAAAAAATCATAGAGGAGAAAATCCTTTAATATTTGCCTTAAAAAGGGAAAAGTCACTTGAAATAATTGAAAAACTGGTAGAATTAGGTGTAGAGTTAGATGACACCGATGATTTAGACAAAAACCCCTTACACTGGGCTGCCCTTTCCGGTTCTCAAGATATTTATGACTATTTATTGACATTTCAATTAGATGAGTGGGAAAAAACTGATCAAGGGGAGACAATGATTCATTTAGCAACCAAATCAGGTAATCTACAGTTTTTGAAATATATCATTTCGAGGGGATTTGACGTATATGCTAAAAACAATTTAGGACAAAATATTCTGTTTTATGTTAGTAATTATGATGTTTTAAATTATCTATATACAAATTATGATTTAAATCTAGAGGTAGTAGATAATAGAGGATTTACACCTTTATTTAATATGCTTGTGATAGAAAATGAAACTAGTAGAAGGGAGATTGTAGATTTTTATTTAGAAAAAGGAATAGATGTTAACTATCAAAATAATTCAGGTATTAGTTATTTACACCAAGTAGTTTTTATGAGGGATTATTATTTGGTTAAAAGATTACTAGAAAAGGGAATTGAAGTAAATAAAAAAGACGATTTTGGAAGAACACCTTTACATATTGCTGTTGAAACCTTTGATGAAACAGTAACTTTAGATATTGTAAAAGCCCTTTTAGAAACTGGTGCAGATAAAAGTATTAGGGATATTGATGGTAACACTCCTTTAGATATAGCTATGAAATGGAACAATCGGGCTGTTATAGAGCTGTTAAGGTAAAGGAGGAAAATAATGGGGATAGTAAGTAGGAAAATTAAGAAGAAGTTTAAAAATAATGAAGTACTCAAAGGGTTATCCTTTTCTGTTAATCAGGGTAATATAGTTTTTCTTTTAGGTCCAAATGGCAGTGGTAAAACGACTTGGATTCGGATAGCTTTGGGGTTAGAAACTAAAGATAGTGGGGATATAACATTTGATGGTAAAAAGTTAGAAGAAGTTAGGGATAAAATTTCCGTGGTTTTTGATGAACCACCAATTTATCCCCATTTATCAGGTTATGATAACTTGAAAATTTTATCCGGTAAGACAAAAATTAATGATCATTTTACTTTTGATATTCTATCAGCTCTTAATTTAACAGAGGAACTTTTACAAAAAAAAGCTAAAGGATTTTCTTTAGGTCAAAGACATCGCCTAGCCGTTGCTTGTGCTTTAATTAGACAAGGTCAATATATTATTATGGATGAGCCTACCGTTGGTCTAGATTATCATGGATGGGAAGCAGTAAAAAAATTACTGATTAAAGAAAAAGAGAAGGGAAAAGCAATACTTGTAACTGGCCATAACTATGATTTAATAGAGGAAATAGTTGATAGGTTAGTAATCATAGCAAATGGAGTAGCAGTTTTTAATGATACTTTTGAAAATTTTAAAAAGCTAGGATTAACTAATGTTACTATTAAATCAAAGGAAGATAACGTTTTAAGGAAGTATAATTACATTAGAGTTAAGGGAGATACTTATCAAAAAAAATATGGCAACAAAAAAGAATTTGAAGAAGAATTATTGCTTTTACAAAAAGAAGGTGTGCTAATTGAAGATATTGAAGTTAAAGCTGAAAATTTAAAAGAAATATACAAAAGTTTTATAGAGGGGAATAATTAAAGATGTATTTACTTCAAATTATTAAATTAAAAAATTCCTTACCTTTTATCCTTTCAATTGCTTTATACTTTGTTATGTTATTTATCTTTTATATTATTTACATTTTAACAGGATATGATTTAGGAAATATCCTATTAAAAAATGGAGAAGAATTTTTTATTACCCATTATGCCGATATGGCAAAAGCCTTGCTATTCAGTCTTGAAAATGGGAATTATGCTATTTTTCAAGGATATGTAGCTTTAATAATTCCAATAGTTTTATCTATAAGTTTTTCTTTTCCCCTAAGCAAAGAATGGGAGCTTAAAACTATAAAAGTAGAAGAGATATATTTTGATAACAGGAAGTTATTTTTTACCAGAATGCTTATTTATTTCGTTTTACTGAATTTAATGGTTTTATTAACAGTTATCTTTAATATTTTCTTCACTTATATTACTTCGAGGTTTTTAGCATCTAACATAGAAAATTTTAAAAATTTGTTGGATGTTTATTCTATCAATGCTATTGATAATATTGTTATTTATATTAGAATTTATTTGTTGATTGTATTTGTCTCCCTATTATTATACATCCTTGGTTATCTTTTTACTTACTCATTTTCTACAAACATATATTTTGTGATTTTTTTAATATTAAATCTTGTTTTTATGAACTTATATATTTATTCGCCGATTTTTATGTATAAATATTTATTAGATAAAATTTTTTATACGGTTAATGAACAGGATTTATTAAGTTTTTTACTAAAAAATAATAATTTATACCAATTGGAGATTGATTATTTTGTCAATCCTTTAGTAATAAAATTCTTATTAACTATTATAGCTTTAGTTGTATTATTTGTTTTTTTAAAAAAGAGAAGTATTTATTAGTTGTAAAAGAAAGGGGTTATTGTTTTAGGGCAATAACCCTTGCTTTTTTGTCTAGAAATGTTAAAATTAATTTTATAAAATATATAGTCTGATATGGCAATATTTTTAAATTGACGGTATAGGGTATTAGTGATATTGTTGTAAGTGATGAGAGAGGAGATTTGGGGAAAATGCAAGAAACCATATTTACCATTTTATTTCCATTGACTGGGTTTATAGTAGGTGCTTATATTTCCTTGGATATTATTAAAATGCTAGTAGACTTGGTGTACCCAGAGCAGGAGGGGGAAAATGACTAAAATCGCTGAGATAGTTTATAATCTTACTGGAGTCAATGGTGTTCTCCTCTTTGCCTATGGTTTTTTAGCTAGTGTACTAGTTGTTTTTACCTTTACCCTTTTAGTAATCATATATAATCTTGCCTTAAGGAGCAATTAGCTCCTTTCAGACTGAAGACAAACTATAGACAAAGTCACCATCAGTTGTGGTAATTAAACAAAGATACGATTAAGTCGAGGAGATAGATTTAAGAGCTGATTAGATAAAAGGAAGGGATTGTCGGGAAATAGCTAATTTTACAATTTTAGCTCATGAATAAAAAGAACTCGCTAGTTGTGGGACTTTTTAGAAGTTAACCATAACTATTGAGTTCTTTTTTTATTAAAGAAATATTAATTTTGGGCATGACAAATAAAAGTAGCTAATTTTATTGGTGGATTTATTTTTAAGCTGCTACTTCTGAAGTTTTTCCTTCAAATTCTTTTATTTGACCTGTTATAAATTTGTGATATTTGTTGATGTTTCGACCAAATAAATAAAGCATAAGTTCTTTATAAACTTTTTCAGTTGATCGATGGTTAAAACGTCTAAATTTATC
>NZ_FOIF01000087.1 GCF_900111575.1 Anaerobranca gottschalkii DSM 13577
TTGGAATAACAGTTTATTTTTCTCATAGTTATATTATACAATATAACTAAGGAAAAGTGGTCAATCTTGATCATCTTTTCCATTTTTTTATATAAAAAAGTCAGCTAACTCTTATGAGTCAAGCTGACTTTTTTGGTGCCTATTTCCCGACAGCCCCTTCCTCTGTTTTATTTTATAACTACAATACCGGATTGTCCTTTTTGGACTTTTTTACCTTCTTCAAAATGGATTTTCTGGCCTTCAGTTAGGTTAGTAAAAATTACTGGTGTTACTATAGCCTTTCCTTCCTTCTTAACCTTTTCTAAATCTACTTTTAAAAGAGGTTGACCAGCTTTAATTTCATCCCCTTCTTTTACTAAAGCTTGGAAGCCTTCTCCCTTTAATTCTACTGTATCAATCCCTACGTGGATTAATATTTCTAAGCCATCTTTTCCTAATATCCCGATAGCGTGATTTGTTGGGAATAGGGATACAACTTTACCGTCCACAGGGGAAACTACATCTCCCTTTTGTGGTTCAATGGCAAAGCCGTCACCCATAATTTTTTTAGAAAAGACTTGATCTGGCACTTCACTTAAATCTATTAACTTACCTTCCATTGGGCTTAAAAAGTTACTAGTTTTTTCTGTTACCCCACCACTTTTGATTATATTATCTATCTGTGTTTTTAGAATATCAGATTTTGGTCCAAATATTGCTTGAATACTATTACCAACTTCTAGTACTCCTGAAGCCCCTAATTTTTTTAATCTTTGCTTGTCTACAAGTTTTATATCCTTTACATTAACCCTTAACCTAGTGATACAAGCATCTAGATTCAATATATTTTCTTTTCCACCTAAGGCATCTAAAATTTGAGCTCCTAGTTCTCCAGTAACTCCATTTGTTTCACTTTGTTCACCATCATCTTCCCGACCTGGTGTTTTAATATCCCATTTCCTTATTACAAAGCGGAAACCAAAGTAGTAAATAACTGAGAAAACTAAACCTACTGGGATAACAAGCCACCATTGGGTACGATTTGGCAATACTCCAAATAATAAATAGTCAATTATTCCTCCAGAAAAGGTCATCCCTATCTTAACGTTTAAAATTTCCATAATCATAAAGGAAAGTCCAGCAAAGATTGTATGAACAGCAAATAGTAGTGGAGCTACAAATAAGAAAGTAAATTCAATTGGTTCTGTTATACCGGTTAAAAATGATGTTAAAGCTGCTGACATCATAATACCTGCTACGTATTTTTTCTTTTCTGTTTTAGCTTCATGGTACATTGCTA
Organism: Anaerobranca gottschalkii DSM 13577; assembly: GCF_900111575.1. NCBI lineage: Bacteria > Bacillati > Bacillota > Clostridia > Eubacteriales > Proteinivoracaceae > Anaerobranca > Anaerobranca gottschalkii. The sequence goes on from NZ_FOIF01000087.1 coordinate 1,280, forward strand.
AGGCAGCTGCTGGTAATCCAAACATCATGAAAGGAAATTTACCTGTCATAAAAGTTCCTGCTGTAAAAGCAACATTATCCTTTAGCTGTTCAAAGAATATTCTCTGATCCCCTCTAACAATTTCCCCTGCTTTATTCACATATTCACCAAACTCAAACCAGAATGGACTATAAAAAATATGATGTAAGCCAAAGGGGATAAGGGCCCTTTCAATTACTCCAAAAATAAATGCTGATAAAGTTCTATTTGAATCTACCATACTATATGATAGGGTGTTTAATCCCGTTTGAATAGGTGGCCATATAAACGTCATTAAAATCCCTAATAAAAGGGCAGAAACTGCTGTAACTATAGGAACAAACCTTTTACCTGCAAAGAATCCCAGATATTGGGGAAGTTCGATGTTATAGTATTTTTTAAATAGAAAAGATGCTAGTACCCCTACTATAATCCCGCCAAAAACACCTGTTTGTAAAGTTGGTATTCCTAAGGCAAAGGTATAGGCAGGATTAGAATCTACTAGTTCAGGAGTTACCCCTGCAATAATTCCCATTGTGATATTCATAATTAAGTAACCTACGATAGCTGCTAGACCAGCTACTCCATCTCCCCCTACTAAACCTACAGCTACACCAACAGCAAAAAGTAATGGAAGATTAGAAAAGATAATTCCACCTGCCTGTTCCATTACCAATGCTACCATTTGTAGCCAGTTAACATGTAGAAAAGGTGCTTTTTCTAGTAGTTCTGGATTTTGTAAAGCATTACCAAAGGCCAGTAAAATACCGGCAGCAGGCAATATAGCCACTGGTAACATCAAGGCTTTACCTACTTGTTGTAATACTGCAAAAGTCTTTTTCATAAAACTTTCTCCTTTCTTATTATCTTTTTAATATATTTTAGTCTTTCCTGGCTGGAAAGAATAAAGCAAATTAAAACAAAAAGGCATGAACAAAAGAACATAGAAATAGCCTATTAGCTAATCCTAAATTCTTTTACTCATGCCTGATTTCTCAGTAACACGTAAAGATTTTCTATATTCAATTCAATAAAATTATAACCTATAAATCCTTGTATTACAAGTGGTTTTAAAAAAATAATTATTTTTCCCTCTTCAAATCTGCAGTGATTTTATGAATATGTAATGCTATATATCCAACTTCGTTTTCTGGTATAGAAATATTTAATGCCCTTTCCATTATTTTAGCAATATCATATGCTATTTTGTATTCATAAATAATTTTATCTTTTAGTACTGATAAAATGTTGTTTTCTATGCATTGTCTTTTTTTTACCCTATTTATTACACCCTTTAAATGGATAACTAACCTCTTGTAGTCAAAGGAATCCCCTTCGATTTTAATTCCCAGCTTATGTTCTAAATATTGATGGATTTTATTAATCATTTTGGATTGTTCTAAAGCTTCCCTTTTATTTTCACTTAATCCACCTACAAAATGTAAAGCTAAAAAACCAATTTCCCCTTCTGGAATCTCTATATCTAATCGCTTTTGGAGTAGGTTTACTACCTTTGCAGCAGTATCATACTCTTCTGGGTATAACAATTTAATTTCATATAAGAAGGGATTAATGATTTCTATACCCTCTTTTAGCCTTTTTATAGCAAAATTGATATGATCTAATAATGCTATGTTTAAAGAATTAGCCCCTTCCCCTTTTTGTTCCAAATCTTTAAGAATAACCCGATTAATTTCGTTATATATTTCAATGATTTTCGGGTCTACTGTATCAAAAAAAGCTTCATATTCATCTTTTTTCAAACCCTCGGTAGATACAAATTGCTGTTCTACATCACTTAAGTAGACTACATCTCCAGATTTTTTGCCAAAACCTATCCCTTTGCCAATAAATACATATTTACTCCCTTTATCTTCTACTAAAACAACATTATTGCTTAATGTTTTAGATATGATGTATTTACCCATATTTTTCCTCCACATTTCTTTTAAATTTTTCCATTTCTTCCTTTATATTTGGGGGTAAATATTTACCATAAACCTCTATTATTACCGGGCCGGTATAATTTATTTTTTCCAATTCTTCAAAGAGATTATTAAAATCAAAAGACCCATGGCCAGGAAAAATTCCCATATCCCTGCCATTAACATCACTAATATGGACATTTACTAAACTTTCTGCCATTACCTTTAAAATATCTTTTGAATCTAATAAACTCTTAACTCCCTGTTTATTATCATAGGTAAAATAAAGGCCCTCTACTTTTTCTTTTAGATACTGAAGAAACTGAAGATTACTACTTAAACACCAAGACACATTTTCTTGAGCGATTCTTATATTATATTCCTTAGCTAAAGATACTAAAAGTTTAGTCCTTTTAATAACAAAATCCCATTGATCCTTTGTAAAACTCATAAGTCTAGGGCCATGGAAAACATAGTACTTACCATTTAAAATGTTACAAGCTTCAAAGATCTTTTCAAAGGTCTTTAAACTATCGGTCACTTCCCTTTGGTATGATGAAAATAGCAATGGCTCAAAAAGGGCAGAACTGGCATGGATAGAATATACCTCTAAATCTAATTTATTAATTTTATCTTTCAATTCATATATAAATTTTTTTTGATATTCACTTTCCGTTTGTAAAAAAACTTCTATTTTTTTTATACCTAGATTAGAAATAATATCGAGAGTGTCTTCAGTATTAAGTTGAGGGTAAAAACAAGCCGTAGACAAGCCAATTTCTTTCACTAAAAATTCCCTACTTTCTTTTTCCTTTATTTAAAATAGTTTATTAGATTTTGGTAGATACTAAATTCAAAGAACGAAATTTTTAAGGAGGAATATGTTGTGAGTAAGAAAGAATATTATCAAGATGGTGCATCCCGTTTAGATTTAAGATATATTGATAACAGCCGACCTCGAGAGTCTAAATCTCAACAATCACAGCTAGAAGATCATCTTTTAGATAATAAAGGTATTAAAACTCCTATTGAAAGTAAAATTGAAGGGGATGTAAAGAAAGGTCCAGTTTACCAAGCTACAGATAGTGATTTGCAAAATAAAGTTCAAGGTCTTTTTCACAATGATAAAAATCTAGCAAACTATGATATTCGGGTTTATTCTAATCAAAGGGGAGTAGAGTTGACAGGAATAGTTGATTCCCTTTCGGAAAAGGAATATGCTGAAACACTTGTCAGATCCCATTTTAATATACCTGTAATTAACTCTATAAGTATTAGTACCGATGGTCAAATTGTAGATGACGACGTTTACCAAGAGTTAATTGAAGAACTAAAATTACGGAACTTGGATGAAGAAAATTTACAAATACAGGTACATGACGGAGTTGTAACTTTACAGGGCGAAAGGCCAGAAAATATCGATGATATTGTAGCAGCAATTAAAACTGCTAGAGGTGTTAAAGAAGTTCATAACTTTACATCACCAGAAAAAGAAACTACTTTAGAAGACATCTTCCATTCTCAAGTTAATAATGATAGGGAAGAATAGTTATTTATGAACATTTATGTATTTCTTTATTTTTCTCCAGTATAAAGAAAAAATACCAAATAAAATGATTATCCCTGGCCAATATCTATAAACGTAAGGTAAAAAAGTAAAGGAATAACTCTCTGTCTGCTCAAGATAAACCAATAACCCAAATACTGAAATGAGTATTCCTGGTATTAAAGGCCAATACTTTTCCCATCTACCATCGATTAAATAAAAGACAATAAATCCCAAACCTATAGCAAGGATGATAGCTGATTCTCCACCATTAGGTAGAAGATAGCTAAAGAGTAGTATAATATATAAACCAATAGTTAAAAGCAATGAACCCGCTAAAGAGAATAGCCAAAATCTATTATAGAAAAAATGTAAAGCTATAAAAAACAATCCTAAAATAAAAGGGTTATAAAAACTCAAATTTAGAAAATTTAACGATAATAAACCAAGTCCAATAAAAATTAAACTTGTAGAAAAAATATAATTATTGCAGTATTCCTTAAAGAGAAAGAGTTTTTTATACGAATATCTTCCAAACTTATTTATTAAAATTAAAAATTCCCTTTTTTTCAAAGCTTACCACCTCCCCTTTATTTTATTCGTCATAACCTTAGATTTTCCTTCTAAAAAAGCATTAAAGTGCTTTTTCCTTAAAAAAAGACACCTTTGAAGAGGTGTCTCAAACTGAAGACAAACTATAGACAAAGTCACCATCAGCTGTGGTAATTAAACAAAGATACGATTAAGTCGAGGAGATAGATTAAAGAGCTGATTAGATAAAAGGAAGAAGGAGTGAGGAACAGGACGTTCCGAAAGCTCTATTAAGCCATGGACGGCGAATTAGAGCGGTACCCTTCTTCCTTTTAGATAGAAGCCTTAAATCTCGACGGAGACTTTGTTAGAATGTTTAATTACCACAGCCTTTTAAAAAAGACTTTGTCTACAACCTGAGACACCTTTGAAGAGGTGTCTTTTATCTTCTTAAATTATTGGCTTGTGCCATCATTTCATCTGTCGTCTGAACCAATTTAGCACTAGCTTCTAAAGCCCTTTGACTCATCATCAAAAATGCTATTTGTTCTCCTAAATCTACATTAGATCCTTCTAAAGCTCCCTGCCTAATTGGACTTTGAATGGGGTTTGG
>NZ_FOIF01000088.1 GCF_900111575.1 Anaerobranca gottschalkii DSM 13577
AGTTCTTTAAGAATATTAACTTGATTTTTCATGATTTCCTTAAGATAAGAGTTAGATAATTTTTTAATAAATCTCTGAAAAACTGAATATGAAGGCAAAGGCTTAAGAATATTAAAACCACAAAGATGAGCAATGATTAGATTATTTTCTAAAAAATCTTTTAGGTCAGTAATTTTTGCGAACTTCTCACATTTCATAACAATAAAGGCTCTAAAAAGAGCATGTTGAGAATAACCATTAGGACCATATTTAGAAGGAATCTTATCGGGTAATATAGATAAATCAAGGTTTTCAAAGATTTTGGTATAAAAATTGATAAGCTTTTGAGAAGTAAAAAGTTCAATTATATTAAATATTTCTTGACGTTGGTACATAGAGATTTCCTCCTTATTGTTTTTGTATTATGTGTGGTTATATAATATAATTCAACAAAAAGAGAGGAAATCCTATGACATAAATTTGAGTGATAAAAAAATTGTGGCCCTATCGGGCTAGTAAAATCAAGGTCTTTGAGTTATGCTCAAGGCTAGTATAAATAAAAATGGAGGTTATAAAATATGCGTAAAAAAATGTTTGCTATACTTATGGTTGGTATTAGTGTTGTTTTTGCAGTTATAGGATTGCACATATACAATAAAAGGTCACTACTGCCACCAGATGGACTGTATTTTAATATGACAAATGGCTATTTGGCATTTACAAGAGATGAAAAATTAGTAATTCCTTTGTTCGTAACTTCAGTCCATAAGAGAAATGTTAATCCTTTAGAGAATAGTACTTCATTTGCCTTGATAACAGAGTCTGGAAATGAAGTAGAAATATTGTTAGAGAAAGATGAAATACAGAAATTATATGATAGTAAGAATAAATATACCCAAACGGTAATTAATGTGTCTATCAAAGAAGCATCTACTTATTTAGGTGAAAGAGAAGTTTTTACAGCAATTAAATATGTTGATAATAATAAAGTTATAATTAGAAATATTGGTAAAATTATAGTTGATTTTTTAGATCAAAGTAATGATGAAAAAATTGTAATAAATAATAATATGCTTTTTAGAAATTCTGCTATGGAAAAGTTGATATTCGAAATCGATTATGAGATCAAAAATTATTATGATGAAGATCTTTATATAACTGACGTATATTTTGAGATAGAAGGTATAAAAGCAGATTTAGACACAATTACTTATGATGATATAAATGATCTAAAAAAACAAGTTAAGATTGATGTGATTGAGAGTGAAAGTGCAAACAATCAATTTTTATCATATATACTAAAACCGAAGATTTTATGGAAAGTAGGAGAGAATACAGGAATTAATACCGTTAACAATGCAGCAATATATGTTTCATCATCAAATGAAGAAAATTTAATAAAATATTTAAAGGAGTATAATAAAGGACAAAATGATAAAGGTAATTAATTTAACAAAAGAATATTTAGTTGGAAAAGTAAAGGTTTTAGCAGTAGATGATATAACCTACGAGTTCGATAAATGAAGGAATACATTGCAAAATAAGTTCTGTTTTATTTGACTTTGACAATTACTATGAAGTTGAAAAGGAAGCCTTAAAATTATTGGATAATAATTATCAGGTATATTATAAACAAGAAATGATAGAAGAGCTTCATAAAGAGGTATTGCTATATAATATCGTGCTAATAATCGCTGGATTTTTTATATTAATTGCAACAGTTATGACATTAATATCTACCCTTAATATATCATTTAAAGAGAGAATAAAATTTTTTGGATTATTAAAATCTGTTGGATTTAACAATAAGAACATTTTTAGTATTTGCATATTACAGAGTATTATTATTTGCTTAATAGGTAGCTTAGTAGGAACTATTTTATCATTACTAATTAGTAAACATATAGGTCTCTATTTAGCAAAATTATTGATTCTTAGAGACACAGATATGATTAGTAGCGATATATTTGCAGTTAATATAAATCATGCAATGCTGGCAATATTAATTTTATTTTTTACAAGTTTAGTTTCAGCTTTATTGCCTGCAATAAAATGTGCTTATTTAAGCCCTATTGAAGCACTTTCTAGAGAAAAGTAGGTGAAATATGATAATATATGATTATATTGCTTTAGGTCTTAAAAATTTGAAAATTAACTTAATAAGAACGTTTTTAGCAATGTCAATTATTTCAATTGGTGTATTTTTAATATTGATATTTAATGCTATGAATAACACTATGATACAGATAAGAGAAGTTAAAACAGATGCTGAGATTGATTTAAGACAAATAACAATAAATGGTTATAAACTAAACAAATTACCTCAAGGAGAAATTGAAGTAGTTTTTGAAGGTATTGATATACAGGATATGAAGGAAATAAAACAGCTTAACGAAGTTAAGGGTGTGTATCCAAAATATCGTATAATAGACATTTTAACAATAGATTCATTTAATCCCCAATATGGTTTTGATAAATTAGTAATTGGAGGATTAGAAATCTATAGTATAGATTTATGGGGCTTAAATAATGAGTTGGATTTTTTTGATATTGGGAAAATTGAAAGAGAAAAAATTAAAAATCCTGACTTTGAAGCTATTGTTGTAGGCCGTGAATTTGATAGAAATACAAATGAATTTGAAATAATTGTTCCTCATCTATTTTTATATAAGCTAAGTGAATATAATGATAAACCAATATTTGAATTAGTCGATGAATATGTGTCATTATATATTAATGGTATTGAAGTGCCGGTAAAGATAGTAGGGACTTATTCCCATAAAATGAATCCAAACAATTCATGGATTAATGAAACATCTTTAGAAAATTTGTCAATAGAAGACTTATATTATTGTTTTGATTTTGATAAAATATTACTTTTTTTACCAGTTTTTATAAATGAAACATTGGCAAGGGAGATAATTCTTCGTAGCAATTCTCAAACAAGTGAATATAAGTATACCCCACAGGAAGTCATTATAACATTAGAAGACATTTCACAAGTAGAAGAGGTTAGTGAATACATAGAAAGTAATTATAATTATTATGTTAAATCGAAAATATTAGAAGCAAAAATAGCAATAAACTCATTATTTTTTTACAGAAAAGTATTGGGCTTGATAGGTGTATTTATATTAATAATTGCTCTTGTAAGCACAACAAATACAATGTTTATGGTACTTCGTGAACGAGTGCGATATATTGGAATACTTAAATCTTTGGGTTTTAAAAAGCAAGAAGTATTAGCAATATTGTCTGTAGAGTCAATGCTAATAGGTTTCTTTGGGGGTATAATAGGAGTTTTCATAGCATATGTATGTAAATTTTTAATTTCATTGGTTTTAAGAAACATTTTGGCCCAGACGGAAATGTACCAATATGTAATATTTGGCCTTAATAGCAGGTTTGTTGTTTATGCAATAATTGGTAGTACGATAATTGCATTTATTTCTGGAATTGTACCTGCAATAATAGGTTCAAAACTTCAACCATTAGATGCCCTACAAAAATAAATTAGTATATACAATTATTAATTCTATAAGTAGGGGCTAAAGCTATAGCGGATTACAGCATAAATAGGAGTGAATAACTTGACAGAAAATAGATCTAAAATGATTTTTGTTAGTAGTATTTGGGTTTATATTTATAGTATATATAGTTATTTAATAATTAACTCTATCAGGATAAGTGATCTAGAAAAATTTTTTGTTGCTTTATTTGTATTTCCTTTCTTTTTTCTTTACCAGCTTATTGTATATAACTTGTTTAAAGAATATAAGAATAGATTGGTGTATAATGTTTTGTTTATAATAAAATGCTTACTATTTTTGGCTCAACCAATTTTTATTAAGTATATCCCGTTATATTCAAAATACAATCATATATTATTTGTTTTAACAGCAATATGTGTATTTATAATAGATTATCATATTATGAAGTTAAAGAATAAAGTAAACCTTTCAAGTATTCATTTATCAGAAGAAGAAAAAGTAACAATTAAAACAAAAGTTTTCGAAATACTAGAAGCACAAAGATCCACACTATTTCCTGTGTTTTTATTATTTAATCTATACACTATGGGGATTGAAAAAATAGAAATAACGACAATAATTTTTTATGGGTTAATTTTTTGGTTTATATGTTTTAAGAGATTGCATAAAAAAACTTTACTGTTATTAATAACTTTCAGTATATTAGCTTTAATACTTTGGGTGTCTTCATTAGAGTTAGTTGCTTTTGTTGAGGGAATAATAGTATTTTCAATATTAGTTCAAACATATATATTACTAAATAAAATGACAATTTCATGGAAATATTTCAAACAAAAATGAGTTAATACATCTCCTTTGACAATCACTACTAAGTTTATTAAGTTATACTTTTAAAAATTTTGAGAATAGATAATGGAGGAGTAATTTTGAGAGAGCGTAATAAATTACGTGTAATTGGATAATAATACCTCTAAAAAGGAGTTGTCCAATTATGTCAACAAAAAGTAATTTATTAGCCAAGGAATTAGCAAAAGAGTGTCGTAGTGTAGAAGATGTACAAGAACATTTGAAAAATTTATTCAGAGATACTATTCAAGAAATTTTCGAAGCAGAAATGGATGAACATTTAGGTTATAATAAACACTCATCATCTGGTGATCATTCAGGTAACAGTAGAAACGGTTATAACAGAAAAACAATTAAGACAAAGTACGGAGAAACAACCATAGATATTCCGAGAGATCGT
>NZ_FOIF01000089.1:0-1525 GCF_900111575.1 Anaerobranca gottschalkii DSM 13577
GTAGGGAATAAACCTGAGGAAAGGCAGGAAATATATTCAGCTCTTAAGAATGGCGATCAAAATCATTTCAAAAAAATTATCAGCAAACTACTTGCCGAAACTACTAGCGAAGTTGAGAAGAAAAAAATCAAAAACTTTAAAAGGTATGTTCTTAACAACTGGCAGGCGATAACAATATATAAAGAAGAAGGATGTTATGGAGGTGGAACAGAAGGGCACATAAGTCACGTATTATCAAGCCGTTTAAGCAGCCGTCCAATGGGTTGGAGTCGTGAAGGACTGCGGGCAATGGCTGAGCTGCGAGCATATTTAAGTAGTGGTGGCAGAATTACACTTAAACATTTAAAACCGGAAGCAAAGAAAAGCTATAGCCTGGAAAAAAATATGGTCTTAAAGATCAAAAATACCTTTACCAAGACACGTGAACAATTAAATAATGTGCCCATATTAAGCAAAGGTAAAGTGATACCAATGTTTAAATGTTTGAAAGATATACATAATGGAACATCTAATTTATAAACCAAAATAGAGTGGTCATCAATTTATAAATATCCTATAAAAAGTTGACACTATCAAATTGATAGTATCAAACAATACAATAACTATTACGAAATTAGTATCTCTAAGCCGGTAAGTTCTCATAAGTGCCCGGCATGCGGAATAGAAACTACAAAAATTAATGATTACAGGTATAAACGTATAAAAGATATTCCTTATTTAAACAAACCCTTATATTTGTTATACCGCAAATGTCGCTATAAATGCATAAAGTGTGGTAAAAGGTTTTATGAAACAGTTGATTTTATCGGCAAATATCAGAGAATGACTCATCGCTTAATTGAAGCTATTATTGAAAAATTAAAAACCAACTATAGCATGACTTCTAAGCTAAAGATTTTGGGATTTCTTCGAGTACGGTAGCCAGAATTTTTGATTATCATATAGCCTTAATAAACTTCCAGAAGTAATATCGATTGATGAGTTTAAGGGGACCACTGATAAAGGCAAATACCACTGTATATTAGTAGACCCAGTTAAATCAGTGGTTTTAGATATTTTAGATCAGCGTAACTTTGACTTTTTGGTTAAATATTTCAAAAAATTTACCAGCCGGGAAAGTGTTAAATATGTGGTTATTGATATGTGGAAACCTTATAAAGAAGTAGTAAAGAAAGTCTTTTCTCAGGCCACTATAGTTATCGACCGGTTTCATTATGTAAGAAACTGCATCTGGGCTATTGATAAAGTTCGTAAAAATGTTCAAAAAGATCTACCATATGAGAAAAGTAAATTTCTAAAAAAGAACCGAAAACTTCTGTTTCGTAATTGCAATAAATTAAATGATGAAGATAAAAATAAAACTGGCTAATTTACTCCGTTTAGATGAAAAATTGAGATTAGCCTATTTATTAAAAGAAAAGTTTATGGATGCTGAAATAAAACTTAATGAATGGCTTGAACTGGTAAAAATATATAAAATTGAACAGTTCTCCTATCTTGCTAATACTATTAGCAACTGGAAAGA
>NZ_FOIF01000089.1:2282-4522 GCF_900111575.1 Anaerobranca gottschalkii DSM 13577
TTTTTCTAATCTTTTTTGTTCTGCCTCTAATGGTCTAAGATTTCCCCTACCTGGAAAAGCATCTTCTCCATATAGACTATATTGTTTTACCCATCTTCTGATAGTTGTAGGGGTAACACCAATATCTCTAGCTACATCAGTTGTTTTCTTCCCTAATTCGGTAATAAGTTTCACTATTTCTTTCTTATAATCATCAGTAAATTTATTTTTATTGTTCATAGCTGAAACACGCCCTTTCTTTTTTTATTATACCAACATTTCTACGTGTCCAGCAAATCTAGTACAGTCTAAGCTTCGGTTTTAAATGGGATGGAGGTTAAATCGTCTGGTTCAAATATATGCCACAAATTATAGTATCAACCGCTTATTGCTGGGAAAGTATTTTATAAAATGTTCCCTAATCCTTTGACAATACAGTAAACAATACAAATAAGGTAACAGGTATTTACTACCTGCTACCCCAACTATTGACAAAGAACCAAATTTTATAACCAAATTTTATAGGAGTATGGGGTGAAACAATGTTAAATATTAAAAAAAACAATATTATAGCTTTTTTTTGCTTGATTTTTTATAAATTAATACTAGATGCTTTTTACATATTTTTCATACACAAATATTATGAGTATATGGGTTTTAGTTTAGATTTTAATGGATACAAGTATTTACTAAGCCTAATGTTTATTATAATTTTATTTACATTTTTACCTAAAGATTCTCAAAAGCCTTCTTCAATATTTTTACAACTACACTTAATAGTAATGTTTATTCCAATGCTTACAATATATGCATTTATGAATGAGTCAACTAACTTTATGTTAATAAATGTGCTTGCTTTTCTATCGCAATGTATACTAATAAATTTAATGCCTAACATAAAAATTGCAAGAATAAAAAATAGTAAAAAATTATTATATTTATTATTATGTGTAATAACTATATTTGTGTATTTATCAATGATTCGGGCAAATGGGTTACCATCACTAAAGACACTTAATATTTTGAATGTCTACGATGTTAGAAGCAATGTAGCTTACCCTTTTTTAATGAACTATTTAGTAAATTGGCAAGCAAAAGTCATTAATCCTTTCTTAATTACAGTAGCTTACTTAAGAGGTTCAAGAAATTTTTTAATGGTTTTTGTTTTCTTGCAAATTATTATATATATGATTACAGCTCATAAGTCATTCTTATTTATGCCCATGGCTATTATTATTGTTTGTTATATTTTGAAAAAAGTAGATTTTTTAAAATTATCTACTATAGTATCAGCAATTAGTTCTTTTATTATACTAATACACTATTTTATATCAAAATCAATATTGGTTTCTTCAATATTTATACGACGATTTCTTTTTGTTCCTGCACATATTAAATTTTCATATTATGATTTTTTTACAAATAATTCATTTTTGTATTTTTCTTTAGGACGTATTGGTAATATTTTTGGTATAAATTATCCGTATGATAAGAAAATTGCTAATTTAATAGGAGAAGTTTATTACAATAGTCCAAACATGTGGGTCAATACAGGCTATTTAGCAGATGCATATGCGAACATGGGGTATTGGGGAATTTTTTTCATATCTATATTATTTGTTTTGGTTTTAAAAGTAATAGATTCTTTGAGTATTAAAGTAGGTAAGGAATTAACTGTAGGGTTAGCACTTTTTCCGATATTGTCATTAAATGACGGAGCTTTTTTAACCACATTATTTACTGGAGGACTTCTATTTACTATATTGGTATTATTTTTGTATTCAAAATAGTATTTAAAAACAATTGAGTTTTATTTGATTACTTACTATAATTCAAGTTGTCCGGTTCAATAATTCATCTAGGAACAATTTAAGTATAAAATTTGTGTCCGAAAACAAAAAATACCTCTAATTCTCATATGAAAATTAGAGGTTAGACCTAATTTTTATTCTTTGAATTTTGTAAGAGCCATAAAAAATGCATAACAAATAATTCATACCTTGATGGGTACAGTAAGCATTATAGTATTCATCTAGTTATAAGATATTAAAGAAGGTGTATTTACTAATGAAAAAAACAGCACTAATCATAATGATAATCACAGTATTATCGAGAGCGTAATAAATTACGTGTAATTGGATAATAATACCTCTAAAAAGGAGTTGTCCAATTATGTCAACAAAAAGTAATTTATTAGCCAAGGAATTAGCAAAAGAGTGTCGTAGTGTAGAAGATGTACAAGAACATTTGAAAAATTTATT
>NZ_FOIF01000090.1 GCF_900111575.1 Anaerobranca gottschalkii DSM 13577
ATTGATGTTACTTCATAACCTTTTGGGCCTTTTGAATAACCAGATTTTCTTAAACTATAGGCTATTTTAGAAATGTCTAATTGCGATAAAATCATTTCTAGCTTAGTTTCTTGTTGAAATTTTATAATTTCTTCAAAGGAAATTATGCTCATTTGTCGAATATACATTTAGAGGTTTCACTCCTTTCGGATTATTTTGGTGCTACTTAATATATTCGACATTTTGGGGTGAAACCTCTTTTTTGCTTTAAATAAATTTAATAAAATCAGCCTCTTTGAATTATGCAATTTCCTCAATTATAAAAATATAAAAAAGTAAAAGAGGGATTTTTATGTTGGTTAATGTGGCAATATCCAAAGTTAATAAGCATGGTCAAAGGATAGGTGGAGATACTGCGGAAATTGTAGAAAGACCATTAGGGGGAGTTACAGGGATAATTGTAGATGGACAGGGTAGTGGAAGGTCAGCAAAGGTAATTAGTAATTCTATAGTTGGTAAAATTACAAATTTAATCAGTGATGGAGCTAGGGATGGAGCAGTGGCTAGGGCTGTTCAAGATTATCTCTTTGCCATGAAAGATGGTAAGGTATCTGCAACTTTAACAATGATTTCTTTAGCTTTAGATACACAAAGTATTATTATTTCAAGGAATAGTCATTGTCCTGTGATAGTAATCGATAATGAACGGGAAATAATATTTGAAGAACAAGTTCAACCATTAGGTTTCTATAAGTTTTCTAAACCACTAATCAAAGAATTGCCTTTGAAGACGGGGATGACTATCATGGCTTATACCGATGGCTTAATGAGTGCCGGGAAAAAGTATAACAATCCTATAAATGATGGAGATATAATAAATATCCTTAAAGAAAAGATTTCTACTCAAAATAAAGCTGACAAAATTCTTGACTTAGCTTTACAACTAGATGGTCAAAAACCTAATGATGATATTACTATATTGGTAATTGAAACTTCTGAAGAAGAAAGTCTAATAAGAAAAATTAATGCAACTTTTCCACTATAAATAGGGGGAATAAACTTTGAATAAAAAATTAAAAATTGCTGTAGTAGGAAACTGTGCAGCTGGGAAAACTACATTAGTAAAAGGTTTAAATGATAGAGGTTATTTAAAGGCTTATAATGTTCCTCAAGAACATTCTGTAGTAAAAAAATTGTGGCAAAGGTATAATCCAGATATCCTAATTTTTTTGCAATGTAGTTTAGAAATAGCTAAGAAAAGACGACCAACTATAAGCTGGGGAGAAGAAAGGCTAATTCAACAAAGGAGTAAACTCCATGATGCTTTTTTGAATAAGGACATATTCATTGATACTGATAATCTAACAATAGAAGAGGTATTAGAAAAGGCAATTCTGGAGATAGAAAGGATTGATAAAAATGATAACCGTAGAAGATGTTAAAGAGCATCCGATAACTAAAACCTTTATAAAAAAAGGTGATGAACACTTAGGTACAATGGGTTTTACAGAACACAGTTATCGTCACAAAAATCTAGTATCAAATATTGCGGCAAACATCTTAGAAAGGCTAGGGTATCCAAAACGGGAAGCTGAATTGGCAGCTATAGCTGGCTATCTCCATGACATTGGTAATGTGGTATCAAGGTATAATCATGGCCAATCAGGGGCAATGATTGCCTATGATATTTTACGGAATTTAAAAATGGATCCAGAAGAAATAGCAGTAATTATCGCCGCTATTGGAAATCATGAAGAAGAATATGGCCAAAGTGTTAATAATGTAGCTGCAGCTTTAATATTGGCAGATAAATCTGATGTCCATAGATCTAGGGTGAGGAATCCCGATGTTTCTACCTTTGATATCCACGATAGGGTAAATTACGGAGCTGTCCATTCTTTTTTAAATGTTGATCCAACTAATCGGAAAATCACCTTAGAATTAAAGATTGATCAAAATATAACTACCGTCATGGAATATTTCGAAATATTTTTAACTAGAATGGTAATGTGTCGTAGAGCTGCAGAGTTTTTAAATGCATCCTTTGGCCTAGTGATCAATGATGCAAAATTACTATAATTGACAGTATTTCTGGATGAAGTTATAATTATTTCTATACATCGGTGAAGGGAGAGAATTTTTATGGTGCGTTGGAAAAATATAATTGCTTTGATGGTAATTTTAGCAGTGGTCGCAACTGTGACCTACTTTGCTATACCATTTATTCAACAGGAAACTAGATTAGGTCTAGATTTACAAGGTGGAGTTTATGTATTATTACAAGCTAAGTCAACGGATAGGGCAGAGGTTACCGATGAAGCTATCCGTGGTACAATAGAAGTGCTCCGTAATAGGATTGACGAGCTAGGAGTTTTAGAACCCATTATTCAAAGGGAAGGGAACGATCGGATCCGTATCGAGGTTGCTGATGCCCAACAAGATCCTGAAACAGTATTAGCCTTAATAGGAAAAACTGCCCTTTTAGAATTTTGGGATGAAGAAGGGGAACCAGTAATTACAGGAGCTAATCTTGTAAATGCTAGGGCTTTATTTAGCCCAGAAAATGGTCAACCTGTAGTATCTATTGAATTAGATAAGGAAGGGGCAGCAGTTTTTGCTGAACTTACCCGTAGGCTTTCTGGAACTGGAATTCCCATTCCTATAGTGTTAGATGGTCAAGTAATATCTGCTCCTGTGGTAAGGGCAGGGACAGTTATTACTGATGGTAAAGCAATTATCGAAGGTGTTGGTACCATTGACGATGCAGCAAGATTAGCTGGATTGTTACGTTCCGGTGCTCTACCATTGGAACTAGAACAATTAGAAGTAAGGGCTGTAGGACCTACCTTAGGTAAACAATCTTTAATTAAGAGTTTATATGCCGGAGCCTTTGGTTTACTCTTAGTAGTATTATTCATGGTTGTTTTCTATAGGCTACCTGGGATTATAGCTTGTATAGCTTTAAATATTTATCTATTAATAGTCTTAACAACATTAATTGCTTTCAAAGCTGTTTTAACATTACCTGGTATCGCCGGTTTAATTTTAACAATAGGTATGGCGGTAGATGCAAATATAATTATTTTTGAGAGGATTAAAGAGGAAATACGGAATGGTAAAACATTAAGGAGTGGCATGGAATCAGGATTTAGAAGAGCCATCACCACCATTTTAGATTCAAATATTACTACGTTAATTGTCGGTATAATCCTCTTTGCTTACGGTACAGGACCTGTTAGAGGTTTTGCAGTTACTTTAGTAATTGGTGTTTTAGTAAGTATCTTTACTGCTGTAGTAGTTACAAAATATCTACTAAAACTGCTAGTTAATACTAACTTAATAAAAAATACTAAGTTTTTTGGTGCATAAGGGGTGGTGAATAGGATGAAAGTAAAAATTATTGAACGCTCTAATTTATGGTTTACCATATCGGGAATAATAATCCTAATAGGAATAATATCATTACTTACCTTAGGTTTAAATTTCGGTATAGATTTTACAGGGGGTAATAGAATAGTTGCCACTTTTCCAGCAGGAACAACTGTTGAAGATATCCGTTCAGTTTTGAGTGAAATAACAATAGATGGAACTAATTTAGGTAACAGTTTTATACAAACCCTTGATGGGGATGATTTTAGTATTAGAACAATCCATCTCGATGAAGAAGAGAGGAAACTAGTTTTAGATAAATTAGGTGAAAATTTTGGAGTACAATCAGATAAAACAGAAATAGATTTTGTAGGTCCTGTAGTGGGAAGGGAACTCATTCGCAATGCGGTAATTGCCCTAACATTGGCATCAGTTTTGTTAGTTGTTTATATTAGTTTCCGCTTTGAATTCAAATTTGCAATTTCTGCAATTGTAGCCCTTTTATTTGATGCTTTTGTTGTACTAACAATTTTCTCTATAACTCAAATTGAGTTAAATCAACCCTTTGTTGCAGCAATTTTAACTATTGTCGGTTATTCTATTAACGATACCATTGTTGTTTTTGATAGAATTAGGGAAAATCTAAAATATCCAGGTAAAGATTTAGCTCAAAAGGTTAATGAAAGTATCAGTCAGACTTTAAGAAGATCAATAAATACTTCTGTAACCACCCTTTTGGTATTAGGAGCAATCCTTTTCTTTGCCGGTGATACACTAAAACCCTTTGCCATTCCACTATTCTTTGGAGTAATTAGTGGTACTTATTCTTCAATTTTCTTAGCAAGTCCATTATGGCATCGTTGGAAAGTATTTGAAGCTAACAAGAAACATAAAAAACTAGCTTAATTAAAACAAAGAACAAGATTTATCCATTAAAAGTAGGATAAATCTTGTTTCAGAGTGAAGACAAACTATAGACAAAGTCATCATCAGCTGTGGTAATTAAACAAAGATACGATTAAGTTGAGGAGATAGATTTAAGAGCTGATTAGATAAAAGGAAGAAGGGGTGAGGAACAGGACGTTCCGAAAGCTCTATTGAGCCATGGA
>NZ_FOIF01000091.1 GCF_900111575.1 Anaerobranca gottschalkii DSM 13577
ATTTGGGATAAATAATTCATTGATGTCTATTTGCATCATATTTAAAATACCTAGGATTAAACCGAAGCTTATTAGGAACCAAAATCCATAGTTTAGAAATTTAGAAGTAATTTTTTCTGTAGTGGTTAAAGGGGAAATTTCTTCCTTTTTGCTCCGTGCCCCCATTAAAATCAACATCCTCCGTTCAAATTTTTTTAAAATATTGTTTCCTAAAGGGGTAAGGTCTACCAAATAACCTGTTGTTACACCGACAATAAACATCAAGGCACTAACAATTAAATAATCTAAGGGTCTTGTTGCTATCATTACGAAAGCAGCATCACCCATAGTGGTCATAAGGGTAGCTACTACTGTACCAAAGGTTACACTTCTTTTGAAAAATAGTGGTATAACAAAAATAGCTCCACCACAACCAGGGGTAAGACCTAATAGTCCTCCAATTATCGGTTGAAATTTTTTTGATCTCTCTATATTTTTAATAAACTCCCCAGATTTTTTATAATTTATATATCCAAAAAATAATAATACAGCACCGACAAAAACCCCAACTTCAATAAAAGCACCTTCCATACTATCTAATATTAGTTCAATAATATCTATAATCATATTCATAACCTCCTTGATGGCAAAATAAAATTTAGTTGAGGGAAAAGTTTTTTCCTATGACTAATATATGGCTAAGGGTAATTTAGGTGCATGTTTAATTTAAGTAAAAGTAGGTGTTTTAAAATGGAAAAGAATAATTTTCATACTGTAAGGGGTTATGAGGTTTTACTTAAAAACAAAAATTTGTTAACATCTAGCATGGAAGATTACCTAGAGATGATTTATCGTATTCAAAAAGAAAAAGGTTTAGTAAGGGTAAAAACTTTAGCAGAAAAATTAAATGTCCGGGATTCCTCTGTAACAAAAATGGTTCAAAAATTAGGAAGTATTAATCTTATAAATTATGAAAAATATGGTATAGTAAAATTGACTGAGGAAGGGGAGCAAATTGGAGAATATCTGTTAAAACGTCATATAATTGTCGAAGAATTTTTGAAAGTAATAACTAATGATGAAATTAAACTTATGGATGTGGAAATGATAGAACATAATTTGGATCCTAAACTTTTAGAGCATTTAAACCAACTAATTCTTTTTTTTGAAAACAATCCTGATGTTAAGGAAAGATTTTCAGAGTTTAAAAGAAAAAATAAGTAGCCGGGATTTACCCGGCTACTTACCATACTCTAATTCCCATAACCTATAATAAAAATTTTCTACATAAGGGAGAGGTTCTGTTTGTAGTAATATTATTATATTGGAGGGGGTACTAGAGAAGTTCTGCTGTAACTATGCATTAACCTTTAAGGGGAGTTTGCTGTGAATATTAGAATTCAAAAACTGCATATACTCTTTGAATTAGAGTATGTAGAAGAGTAGAACTCTTCTTGTTTATATTATATCATATTTTGACAAAATTCCAAGGATTTTTACAAAATTTTTTTATTTTTTTGCAAATAAACATAAATATCGTTACTGGTAAAAAAGTGGTTCAAGGAGTGTTCAATATTATTCCAATATTAGGGTATTTAGATGATCTAGTATTGATACCTATGGGAATTGCCATTGCTATAAAGTTGATTCCAACACATATAATCGAAGAATGTAAGAAAGAAGCGGAATCAAAGTTAATAAGTGATATTCCAGAAGCTAAGGTAGCATGTGTAATTATTGTAACGTTGTGGTTATTAATTTTAGGATTAGTTGGATGTAAGTTATTAGCAAGACAAAATAATTAATGATAAGTTTTTAATAAAATTTTAATAATTATAAAGAGGAAAAGGTTAAACTGAAAGAGAATAAAATTATAATAAAAGTTGAAAGGGTGAGGTCTATGATAGAACTAATAAATATATCCAAAACATATGCTGGGACTGTAAAAGCAGTTGATAACATAACATTAACAATACCTAAAGGAGAAATCTTTGGTTTTTTAGGTCCAAATGGAGCAGGGAAAACAACAACGATTAAAATGATTACTGGAATTTTAAAACCTGATCAAGGGACTATCAAAGTGAATGGGATAGATATTTCCCAAAACCCCATAGAGGGAAAGAAACAGTTTGGCTTCGTACCTGATAATCCCAACATGTTTTTAAGATTAAAAGGTATTGAATATCTCAATTTCATGGCTGATGTTTACGATGTCCCTGCTGATGAAAGAAAAGAGCGGATAAAAGAAATGGCTAAACGTTTTGAGATGACCAATGCTTTAGGGGACAAAATTCAAAGTTATTCCCATGGGATGAGACAAAAAATAATATTGATGGGTGCATTAGTTCATAAACCACCGGTCTGGATACTAGATGAACCCCTAACAGGCCTTGACCCTAAATCATCCTTTGTTTTAAAAGAGATGATGAGGGAACATACCGATAAGGGTAAAACAGTATTTTTTTCTACCCACGTATTAGATGTAGCAGAAAAGATATGTGATAGGGTGGCAATTATCAATAAAGGTAAAATACTCTTCTGTGGTAAAATAGAAGAAATGCAAGGACTTCTAAAGAGTAATGAAACTCTAGAAAAAATGTTTTTGGAGATGACGGAAAGTGAATAAAACATTATTGTTAACCAAAGTTATGTTGAAAAATAGTTTAAGTGCCATGTTTGGCATGGGGAAAAACAAAAGGTATTCTTTTATTATGCTTGCTATAGTTCTCATAAGTTTAGCACCTTTATATATTGGTTTAACCCGCTTTCTATATGTAAGTTTTGATTATTTAGCCCAAATAGGGCAACACGGAGTTATTATTAGTTTAGGGATTGTAGTCTGTGGGATATTAATTTTCTTTCTAGGAATTTTTTATATCATCAGCCTCTTTTATATGGCAGATGATATAGAGAATTTATTACCCCTTCCTTTAAAAGTATCCCATATTTTAGGAGCTAATTTCTTTTCTGTTGTAACCTATGAGTATATAACTTCCACTTTTTTCTTACTCCCTGTTCTTATAGTTTATGGTATTAAAGGATATCCAGGAATACTATATTTTTTATATAGTATAATAGTATTTTTGACACTTCCGATAATCCCCCTTTCTTTAGCTTCAATAATTTCTATGGTAATCATGAGGTTTTTAAATAAAGGTAAAAATAAAGACCTACTGAAGTTGGTAGGAAGTTTACTGGCCATGGCAGTAGTACTTGGTATAAATTTTGCATTCCAAAGGGTAAGTATGAGATTTACAGATATGGAGAGTATTATAAATCTATTGATTGAAGGTAATAATTCTTTAGTTAATATAACAAATAAAATGTTTCCCGGCTTAAGTTTTGCTGCTTCCGCTTTAATAAGAAGTGATAACTTTACAGGATTTATCCACTTGCTTATATATTTAGCTATATCCATTGCTGCCTTTATAATATTCTTAATTTTAGGGGAACTTCTATACTTAAAAGGTGTTCAGGGGTCTTGGGAATCAATTTCTAAGAAAACAGAACTAACAGCAGAACAACTATCAAAAAGTACCAGAAAGAACTCTCCATTAAAATCATATATTTCTAAGGAACTAAAAATCCTATTTCGAACCCCTGCCTTTTTACTAAACTGTGTTATAATCAATTTCCTTTGGCCAGTTTTTATGGCCTTTCCCCTCTTAGCTTCCGGTGAAGGCTTAAAAGAGATTCATACATTAGGAAGAGCTATTGCAGAAAATAATTTAGAGCCGTTAACTATAGCCATTGGCTTAGGGATAGGGATTTTTATTGCAGCTACTAACTCTATAGTTTCAACATCGATATCTAGAGAAGGACAAAATTTTTATATTAACAAATATATCCCAGTAGATTATAAAAGACAAATTTTAGGTAAGATAATACCCGGCATCCTGCTATCTACTTT
>NZ_FOIF01000092.1 GCF_900111575.1 Anaerobranca gottschalkii DSM 13577
ATGTTTGAAAGATATGCATAATGGAACATTTAATTTATAAACCAAAATAGAGTGGTCATCAATTTATAAATATCCTATAAAAAGTTGACACTATCGCTTTTTCTTTAATACTAGTAAAACAAGAGTAAATATAATATAATATCAATAATAAATATCAATTTGAGGTGGGATTATGGTAAAGGTTGTAATTATAGATGATTCTGTTTTTATGCGAAGGGTGATAAAAGATATTTTAGTTAAAAACGGTATTGAGGTTATAGCTGAAGCAGAAAATGGCTTTCTAGGTTTAAAATATGTTTTAGAACTTAATCCTGATGTAGTACTGTTAGATATAGAGATGCCTGTTCTTACTGGCTTAGATACATTAGCATTAATAATGAAGAAAAAGGCTACACCAGTTATAATGTTCAGTACTTTAACTAAAGAAGGGGCAAATATTACTATGGAAGCCCTTAAATTAGGAGCTGTAGATTTTTTACATAAACCTAATAATAGCTTGGAAATACATAATATTAAAGAAGCATTAGTGGAAAAAATTAAAACTGCAGCTAAAGCTAATATTAAAAAGGTTCAAGATAGTGAAAGGAAAAAAGGTTTAGAAGCAAAAATTCAAAGTAAGTTAACTCTTCCAGGAAAAGTTAATAAAATCTGTGTTATTGGATGTTCTACAGGGGGGCCTAAGGCGTTAACAAATATCTTTGAAAATTTAAAGGAATTAAAAGAAACCATATTAGTTGTTCAACATATGCCTGCCTTTTTTACAAAGACTTTAGCTAAAAGGTTAGATGATATAACCCCTTATTTAGTAAAAGAAGGGGAAGATAATGAGGAGATTAAGAAAGGGGTAGTTTATTTAGCTCCAGGGGATTATCATATGACAGTAGAAGAACAAAGGGGTAGCTATTTTCTTAAGCTGAATAAACAGCCTGCTATTCATGGTTGTAGACCTGCTGTTGATCCCCTCTTTAAATCAGTTGCCCCTATTTTTAAAGATAGGGTTTTAGGATGTATCCTTACTGGAATGGGAAAAGATGGTGGTGATGGTTGTGAAGAAATAAAGGGATATGGAGGGAAAGTTTATGTAGAGAGTGAAGAAACGTGTACTATCTATGGTATGCCTAAACAGGTTGTTGAACGGAATTTAGCTGATAAAGTATTACCTATAAATGCCTTTGCCGATGAAATACGGGAATTCTTAAAATAAAGGAAGGGGTGAGTTAAATGTATAAAATTTTAATTGTTGAAGATGAAAATGCTATATTAGAACTCATAAAATTTAATGTAAAGAAAGAGGGGTATGATGTAGTAGAGGCCCGGGATGGTAATTCCGCCTTAGGGTATTTAAAGGAAAATAAAGTAGATTTGGTTATATTGGACCTGATGTTACCAGGCATAGATGGGATAGAGATATGCAAACACATTAGACAAATGTATGGATTTAGTGTTTATGTAATAATGTTAACAGCTAAAGGAGAAGAAATCGATAAAATTGTAGGGTTAGAAGTTGGTGCCGATGATTACATGACAAAGCCCTTTAGTCCAAGGGAACTTTTGGCAAGGATAAAGGCTGCTTTTAGAAGAAATATGGATAAAGGATATGGAGAAAAGAAATTTATAGTTAAAGGTGATTTAAAAATCGATAAAGATCAGTATTATTGTGAGTACAAAGGGGTTCCATTAGATCTCACTCCTAAACAATTCTCCTTATTACTTTACCTTGTTGAAAACGCCGGAAAGGTTTGTACTAGGGAAGAACTATTATCCAAGGTATGGGGATATGATTATTTGGGGGATAGTAGAACCGTTGATGTTCATATTCGGCAATTAAGGCAAAGTTTATCAGATATTGATGATAACAATATACCTATCCAAACATTGCGGGGAGTAGGCTATCGTTATAGGAGTGACAGTAGTGGCATCAATAAAAAGTAAAATTACCATTACTTATACATTATTATTTTTAGGGATTTTCACTTTATTAGGAATATATTTGTCTAGTTATTTTGTTAATCAATATATAAATACTTTGGAAAATGATCTAATTAATAACACTAAAATGTTATCAGGTTTTATTAGATTTTTAGATAGGGAATTTTTAATTAGTTATGCTGAAGATGTATCTAATACATTAGGATTGAGGGTTACAATCTTAGATATCGATGGTAATCCTTTAGCTGAAACAGCAAGACCAGTAGAACAATTGGATAACCATTTAAATAGACCGGAAATTCAAAGTGCTTTACAAGGTAAAATTACTACATCTCAAAGATATAGTGATACTATAAAGGCGGAAATGCTCTATTCTGCAGCTCCTATATACAATGTAGAAGGGGAAATAATTGGTTTTTTTAGGTTGGCAAAATCTTTAAAAGATATCCAAAAATTTATTTATAATATTAGACTAGTAATCTTTTTATCTCTTTTGATTGGTATAGTTTTGACTTGGATTTTTGGGAGTATTATAGCTGCTGCCTTTACTGAAAATATTAACAATTTGATAGTTAAAGCAAGGGAGTTTGGTAAAGGTCACTTTTCATCTAGAGTAAGGGTAATAGCTCAAGATGAAATCGGGGAATTAGAGGCAGTATTTAACGAAATGGGTAATAATATATCTTTAATGATGGAGAATAATGCAAAGGAAAAATCGAGGATAGAAAATATTTTACGGAGCTTGCCAGTAGGGGTATTGATAATAAACAAAAAGGGGATTGTAGAAACTTCTAATAATGCGGCAAGGGAAATGTTGAACACAGATTTAAAAGGAGTTAA
Organism: Anaerobranca gottschalkii DSM 13577; assembly: GCF_900111575.1. NCBI lineage: Bacteria > Bacillati > Bacillota > Clostridia > Eubacteriales > Proteinivoracaceae > Anaerobranca > Anaerobranca gottschalkii. The sequence continues at coordinate 2,770 of NZ_FOIF01000092.1, forward strand.
TAGACCATTAATTCACTTAACAAGGGATTATCAAGTAAATGATTTTGTTAATAATCTACTTAAAGGTCAGCAACAGCAGCAGTTAGAAGTTATTTTGAGAAATAAAAATGGAGAAACCCAATTTATCAGATTAAAAGGTGCAGGTTTATATCGTGGGAATAATACCTTGCCTGATGAAATAGTAGTGGTATTACAAGATATCACTGATTTACGCCGTCTAGAGCAAATGAGAAAGGATTTAGTAGCAAATGTCTCCCATGAACTGAGAACTCCGGTAACAGCTATTCAAGGATTTGCAGAAACACTATTAGATGGAGATGTTGATGAAGAAACCACTAAGCATTTTTTAAGTATAATTAAAGAGGAATCATATAGGCTTTCTAGATTAATCAATGATATCCTTAATTTATCGAAGTTAGAGAGCTCTCAAGAAAAGAGAAAGGAAGGAATTAGTAATTTAAGGGATGTGGCAATAAAGGTTTTAAATCTTTTTGATGATAAAATAAATCAAAAAGAAATTGAAGTTATAGTGGATATTCCAGATGATTTAACTTTAGCAGTAGATAAAGATTATGTAGAACAGGTTTTAGTTAATTATGTAGATAATGCTATAAAATACACCTATCCTAAAACTACAATTACCATAAGTGGAGTTAAACAAGATAATGGATTTGCTAGAATTGTAGTAATCGATAATGGGCCTGGTATTCCAATGAAAGATCAAGCTAGGGTTTTTGAAAGATTTTTTAGGGTAGAAAAATCACGGCAGCGAGATGTAGGGGGGACAGGTTTAGGATTAGCAATTGTAAAACACATTGTTGAAGGTTTTAAAGGTGAAGTAGGTGTAAGAAGTAATGAAAAAGGTACTGCCTTTTGGGCTACTTTACCTATGTGTTATTAAAAAAAGGGGCAAACTTGCCCTTTTTTATTGCTTAGGAAAGTATAGATTGCTAGGTATGTGGATAAATGTTATTATGTAGTGGGGTGAGTTGTTTATGGCTAC
>NZ_FOIF01000093.1 GCF_900111575.1 Anaerobranca gottschalkii DSM 13577
CATTCTTTGCAACATTAAAGAAAGATTTAATTCATAGAAGGCGATTTAAAACCCGAGAAGAAGCTAAAATAGCCATAATTAATTATATAGAAACCGGTATAACTGTAAAAGAAGTCACATAGTAGCTTAGATTATATGTCCCCTATAGAATATGAAAAGTACCATAGTAAAGGCAAGGAATTAGTAGCCTAAAACATAGTTTTTAAGGCATAATTATATAAGCATTGGCTTATTAAAACTATTAAATGGTAAATATATCTATTATAAGAAAAAATTACAAAATAACATTCTAATAAAAATGTAAAATCTTTAGGAAAAAGAAGGTATTCTAAGAAAAGAAGAGGAAAGAACCTTTATTCGTGTCCAGTTAGGGTATAACACTCCATCATAAATTAATGACAAATCTATATATACCTAAAAAGGATGGGTCTACCACTGAAATAGATTTAGTTATGATTTCCGAAACGGGTATTTATGTATTTGAATCAAAAAATTATAGCGGATTGATCTTTGGAGATGAAAACCAAAAGACCTGGACTCAAACACTCCCAAATAAGCAAAAGAATAAATTTTTCAATCCTATTTTACAGAACAAAGGACATATTAATGCTTTAAAAGCTGCTGTAGGTTTAAAAAATGATAATTTGTATAAATCGTATATAATTTTTAGTGAACGTTGTACACTTAAGAAAGTAAATGTTACTTCTGACAATGTAAAAGTCATTAAAAGAAATATGTTAAGGAAAATCATAAAAGAAGATATGAAGAATTCAGATGTTTTATTAACAACAGAAGAAATAAATCAAATATATTCAAGATTACAGAAGTTTACATATGTAGATGAAGATGTAAAGGTAGCTCATGTTCATAAAATAAAAAAATAAAATATATGAGGATTAAATTAGTCCTCATATATTTTATTTTTCTTCTAGTTTACATAATGTATATTATAGGACGTTGAATAATAAGTGTCAAAATCTCATTACTTGACATTTGTTGAGTTTTTGAGACGTTAAAAATAAAAAAGTTAGCTTTCAATTTAATTAGATTTTAGAATAATTATCCGATGAATTTTCTAAGCCATCATACTGATAACCAAAATCAATTAAATTGTCTGGTCCAGGATCTTTATCTTCATTTTTTTCTACGTAAGCTTTATTTTCGTTGTCTTCAAATATTTTATAGTAATTTAATAGATCGAATGATTCAGGATGATAATTATCATTAAATATATCATTATTATCAAAGTCTTCTATATTTGGGTAAAAAGGAATTTTGTCCATTTCCATCCTCCTTAATTGTTAATTTCCTATTTTTTGATTTTTGTTTATTTTCTATTAGGGATGTTTTAGTTTTTCCGAAAAAGGATTATTATATACAAAAAGAATACATGGACTATTGTTTTTCCATGTATTCTTGGTATCTTCTATGTACAGTTGCCTTAGACACATTATATCCAAATCCTCTCAAGGTAGCTGCGATGTCTTTAAATGAAAGGTTTAGGGATTTTAGTCGAACAATTTCTTCTATTGGAACTTCTATTTTATCTCTACCTCCATAATGGCGGTTTTTAAGATTTTGAGATGGATCGTATCCTTCTTCTATTGCTTTTTTTACCCCCCTTTTAATTTTTGTGTTTGTTAATCTTCTTTGATATTCTTCAACTAAAGCTAATATTTCTAAGACCATACCTTCCATCTCTGTTATGTCTAAAGGGCCATCATTTTCCATAGATAAAACTTGGCCACCCCATTTATTAACTTGATGGAGTATTGCTATTTTTGCAGATCCTCGACCTATTCTAGTTTCATCTTGAACTAATATATAATTAGCTTGTCCATTTTTTATATATCCCAACGCTTTAATTAAACCTTCCCTATCCTCATCAAAACCACTTACTTTTTCTGAAATTATATCAACAACTTGATAATTTTTATTTTGACAATAGTTAAGTAACTCTTTTTCTTGTCTTTCCAAACTTGAGCTTTGACTTTCCTTTTCAGTACTAACTCTGGTATATATTACAACTTTCAAAATATATCACCCTTTCATTTTTTATATATAGAAAAATTTAATTTTCCCTATCACTTGCCTATAACTTTTATAAGCTTACTATTCATAAAGGTTTTCTAATAAAATAATACTGGAGAGTCCACTCGTGACTCTCCTATTTGCTAATAATACCACTTTGAGCATTCATCTCAAAGTATCTTTGTTAGATTATTCTTTGTCTTAGGTTATTAATTTTATACCCTTCTTATAGCAATTATATTCAAGTAGATAAAAATTAGTACTAATTTTTTTGAAATAAAATGATGCAGGGAACTCACTCGTAGTTCCCATTTAAAGTAATAATACAACTACCCCACTCGTGAGTAGCATCTTTGTATTTATATAATAACACATGAGAGATTGCTTGTCCATAGTTATTTCTTGAATCTTAATTTTATTTGCTCTATCATATCGTCAAACCCTTCAAACCCTAGTTCTTTTTGAAGATCATCAAATTTACTAAACATATTAACATATTGGGATTTATCTTCTTCTAAATTTCTTATCTTTTTCTTTAGTTTATCAATATAATCTAATTTGTCATCTAAAATATTTTTAAGTGTATCATAATGTCTTTTTATGTCCAATGACACTGCAATAGCCTCGTCAACCTTTTTCATCTCATCCGAATTTAATTTGGTGACATAATCACCTAGTCTTGCTTTGCTCACACAAATTATATTTCCCAACAACACATTTCCATTTAACAGGATTTGTCCCGAAGAATCATATTGATTAGCAAGTGGAACCACTATAGGTAGAGTTGAATTTGTATGTGTTATAGGTGCCACAATTACATTAGGCGATCTTATGTTGCCTGCATCATTTTGAATTACTAGACAAGGTCTTTCCTTGCATTCCTCACTACCAATACCTTTTCCCAAATTACATTTATATACTTCTCCTCTTTTTACGACTCTATTCTTTGCATTGGGTGCAATTGAATCTAAATAAAGCTTTGTTTTTAACCATTCTAGATACTGCTGGGTATTCGATAAATCTATATTTCTCCCCATATTTCCACCCCTTTTTCTACTATCTCTCTCTTATTAATATTTTTATCTTTACTAAACTAAATTCTGTTATAAGTTTTATCACCATGTCACACATGTAGATGACTTTCATTACAAGGCTTCCAACTATCCGATATCTTATAATTCAGGAATTTTTAAGTTTTGTCCTACTCTAATTACATTATGATGCAAATTATTGATTTGTTTAATCATATTTATAAAATTTTCCTGTTCTATATCCCCTCTATACTTTTCACTAATTGACCATAGTGTGTCCCCTTCAGTTACAGTAATATTAAAGTATTGTATAGTAGTTTTACTATAATTGCTGCTTATTGTACCTTTATTTTCTAAAGAAGAAGCTATACCTATAGATACTATTAATATCGATAAAACTATTATTGATATAATTAACTTTTTCATTACAAAACCTCCCGAACAAATGTTTGACTTTATAATAACAGAAAACACTTGTTCGGTCAATAGTTTTGTGAAAAAAGATTTCAAATCTCCAGATCTTCTTTATAGCTAGCAAAAAACAGAACTAACGTTTGCATT
>NZ_FOIF01000094.1 GCF_900111575.1 Anaerobranca gottschalkii DSM 13577
TTGTATTATGTGTGGTTATATAATATAATTCAACAAAAAGAGAGGAAATCCTATGACATAAATTTGAGTGATAAAAAAATTGTGGCCCTATCGGGTTAGTAAAATCAAGGTCTTTGAGTTATGCTCAAGGCTATAAGTATTAGCATTTGTGAGGTGAAATTTTTGCCAGTAATAACAGCAATCAAAAAACTTGTTAAAAGAAAAAAACGTAAAAGGGGATTTTATCAGGGAACTGATATATTAACCCCTAAGGAAAAGCAAAGCCTATTTATAGCCTTCTTTCTTTTAACTTTCCCCCTAATATTAACAGCATTTTTATTTTTACTCAATTAAATAAAGGATATCTCATCAGAACATGATAAGATATCCCTTTTTTTTATTTATTAACTAATTTTTTAATAAAACTAATCAAACCTTTTTGCTGTTGAATTATCTTAGGTGAAGGAGTGAATACCTCGGCATTTTCAATTACCAATTCAGCATTTTTCAATAGTAGATTAGTTCTCTCTATTCCAACAATCTGTTGTACTAAGTTTATTCCTTTTTCTAATTTCGGAGTGTGCGTCTGTTGCAATAAGGCTGTACATATTATGTTCTAACAACAGTTCGGCTGTTTCTTGAACCTTTCTTCCATAATTACCTTGGATACTCCAGGTAGTTAATTGGGCTAAAGCTCCTAATTCTATGAACCTATAAAGAATATTTGGATTATCTATTATTTCAATGTTTCGTTCTGGATGAGCAATTATTGGTATATAACCTTTTAGGCGAATAGAATAGATTAAATCTTCCATATACTTTGGAATACCATTCATAGGCAACTCTATTAAGAGATATTTTGAGTTATTAATTGTACACAATAAATTATCCTTTAATAATTTAGGAATATCTGGATCAACAAAGACTTCATGTCCTGGTAAGATCTCTACGTCTAACTCTTGCTCTTGTAAAAGTTTATTAACTTCTTCAACTAAACTATAGATAACAGAAGGCTCTGTCTCTAGTTCCCCTTTAATATAATGGGAAGTAGAGACAATTTTTTTTATTCCTTCAGATGCAGCAATTTTACACATTTCTATAGTTTCTTCTATACTCTTAGCACCATCATCTATTCCTGGAGAATATGATTATGGGTATCTATTAAAATCATGGCTTAGTCCTCTAAATAATAAGAATAATAGTATTGATATTTCTTTCGTTCTATATTTACTTTGTTAACCAGTACACCAATTACTTTAGCTTGTACTTTATCTAACATATCTTTTGCTTTCATTGCTATATCCATTGTCGTTTGGCCGGCAGCTACAACGAATAAGGTTCCATCGGTTATTTTACTTAACACCGCTGCATCTGTTACTACTGCAACAGGGGGTGAATCAATTAAAATTATATCGTACTTTTCCTTACACTGCTCAATGAAATTTTTCATTGCTTTAGAACCTAAAATTTCAGATGGGTTAGGTGGTATAGGTCCAGTTGTTATAATATCTAATTTCATGCCACTAATACTGTGAACAACATTTTCAATTTTTTCACCCATCAATATATTAGTCATTCCCGCATCATTATCTAGATTAAAAATTTTATGGATTTGTGGTTTTCTTAAGTCTGCATCTATCAATAATACCTTATGTCCCATATTTACCATAGTAACAGCTAAATTTGAAATACTTGTACTTTTACCTTCTGCAGGACCAGAACTGGTTACTAAAATAGTTTTTAGCTCATTATCTAAATTAGAAAATTGAATATTAGTTCTTAGCATCCTATAAGCTTCTGATATGGGAGATTTAGGATCTTTCATAGTAATCAATTTTAGTTGATTTTCATTTCCTTCCATTAAAGGAACTGCACCTAATACTGGCAGATTCAAACGCTTTTCTACATCATCGGGACCTTTAACGGAGTTATCTAGGTATTCTAATAAAAATACTAATCCTACACCAATCATTACCCCTAATACAAAGGCAATAGTTATATTGAGCATTGGTCTGGGTTTAATTGGGTTTGTAGGAATAACTGCATAGTCTAAAATCTGTACATTTTCCTTTTTAATAAATTCATGGATTCTTCTAATAAATACTTCAGATAGTTCATTAGCAATCCTTGCTGCTAGTTGAGGATTAGTATCTTGAACTTTAATTTCTATAACTTCTGTATCCCTTATAGATGTTACTTGTACTTTACCTGAAAACTCTCCATAACTCATATTTAAATTTAAATTTCTGATCACTTCATCGGCTATAGTTCTACTGCTTGCAATTTCACTGTATGTTTTAACTAGTCTTTGATTAAGTAGAACATCATTATATTGTATATCCTTATCTCCACCTTTTACAAGGACTAACTTAGTAGATGCTTCATATACTTTGTCAAGAAAAAAGAAACTTACAACTGATGCAGTTATAGTTGTAATTAAAACTATTAAAGTAATTAACCATAACTATTCTTAATAATATCAAAAAGTTCCCTTAGATCTATTTCGTACTCATATGCTTCCATTTTTCCCCTCTTCCTTTCTAGTTAGATTATGATGATAATGACATACACAAAGGGGAATTTTCCTGCATAAAACTCTAAAAAAGTTTTTTATTTGACCCTCTTTTCTAACCATAGATAAATATCTTCTAAAACTTCTGCCTTTTCCGGTTCATTTAATAGCTCATGATATAGACCTTCGTAAATTTTAATCTCTTTATCTTGGGAACTACACTCTTTAAAAAATTGTTGCGAAAGCTTACAATCAATTATTTTGTCTTCCGTACCATGGAGTAGTAAGAGGGGGTAACAATATTTTTTACGGTTTTCTTTGACGTAATTTATACCTTTTATAAAGACTTCATAATAGAAATTTAAAGTAGCTTCCTTTAAAACTAGCTCATCATTTAAATACCGATCTATTACTCCACTATCTTTACTAATTTTGTTACCTACTTTATTTGCCAAATATTTTCTTGGGAAAAAACATCTCATTAGCTTTAACATAAACCTTTCAGTTCCTTTACTCTCTATTCCTAAAGCAGGTGCTGATAATATTTGTCCATCTACTTCATCGGGATACATTATGCCAAAAGCGGCACTTACCAATCCACCCATACTGTGGCCAAATATAACAATAGGTAATTCAGGATGATTCTCTTTAGCTATTTGTACAATTTTATAAACAGAATCTACTAACTGAAGAAAATTATCAATATGTCCTCTAATTTTCCCAGACTTGCCATGTCCAAGGTGGTCAAAGCCATAAACTCCATATCCTTTTTCCTGTAAAAACTGAATTAACTCTGTATATCTACCCATATGCTCTGCAAAACCATGGACAATTACTACAATACCCTTAGGCTTTTCAGGAACCCCTTTACAATAAACTATTTCTTCTCTCCCTAAACTTATAATACCAGTTTCTAAATTCACCAAACACCACTCCTCTTTGAAGGAACTTTCTAATTTAAATTTATTCTCTATAAATTTAAAATTACCTGCTTTTACATAAAAAAAGCAACCCTATAGAGAGTTGCTTCAGACTGAAGACAAACTATAGACAAAGTCATCA
>NZ_FOIF01000095.1 GCF_900111575.1 Anaerobranca gottschalkii DSM 13577
TGACGCGGGGTAGAGCAGCCAGGTAGCTCGTCGGGCTCATAACCCGGAGGTCGCAGGTTCAAATCCTGCCCCCGCAACCAAAGAAGAATGGCCCCTTGGTCAAGTGGTTAAGACACCGCCCTTTCACGGCGGTAACAGGGGTTCGAATCCCCTAGGGGTCACCACATGGGTGAATAGCTCAGCTGGGAGAGCACCTGCCTTACAAGCAGGGGGTCGGCGGTTCGATCCCGTCTTCGCCCACCATAAAATGAGAAAAAACTGTACGAAATGTACAGTTTTTATTTTTTATTGAGCCAAAACGACTAAAAGGTATATAAAATAACAGTGAAAGCTCAATTAAAGCTTTAAATTAGATAAAAATTTAGAATAATATTATGAAAATTGTCGATAACTTTTTTTTATCAACTCCATGTTATGACAGGTTTTTCTCTTCCAATGCTGTATAATCGAGGAAAAGGAATAGTAAAGGGAGTTGATTAATTTGATTAACAGAGAAACTCATCGTTGGGCACCAGTAGAGAATAAAGGATTACGGGGAAGGATATTACACACTCTTAACATTTTCTTTGGTTATCGTAATATATTGTATAATATTTTAATCCTCATGCTAACTGGAGTTACTATTTTAGAAGGAATAACACCTTTTATTTTACCATTTGTTGCAGTAGCGCCATTGGAACAAATACCTAATATGATTATTGTTGTATTGATTTTCGGTTTGTTTAGTCAAAATACCAACATATTGTTATTGATCTTATCCATGTTTATTATATGGGTAGTTAAGAAAAAAACTTCTGATAACTCTATTTATTCAATGTTAGCTTTGCCCTTGTTAATAGCTTTTACTTACTCTCCTGTCCTTGTGACATCAGATTTTATTTCTTTCGATATATTTTTATTAATTTTACAGATTATAATTGGCTTAACTTCAGCTTATATCTTCAAACAAGGTTTATTTATTCTTCAATTTGAAAGGGAAAAAACTGTAGAAACCATTATTTGTGCTGTTATTATGTGGGGATTAGCATTAAGTGGCATTACATCATTAACTGTGGCTAATATAAGTGTTGTAGGTACTTTAAGCAAACTTATATTATTAGTAACAGCTTATATCGGTGGTATTAAATTAGCAGCCACTTTAGGAATAATTATTGGACTACTTTCTAATTTTAGTCACCCTAATATTACCCATCACATCGCCTTTTATGGTTTTACAGGATTAACGGCAGGGATAATGAATAATTGGAAAAAACCCGGAATAATATTGGGGTACATTGGTGGTGGACTAACTATCTTTTTGTACAGTCTGGATTTTTTTGAGTTTAAGATGTTAGCTTTGGAAAGTTTAATTGCTTTAAGCATATTTTTACTTACTCCAAAGGCAATTTTTAATAAAATTCAAGAATTAAACAATGGTGAGCAAAGGGAAAAAATTTATCAAAAAAAAGTTAAAGATGCTGCTATCAAAAAGATTTATCAGTTTGCTAGTATTTTTCGAGAACTTGCTCAAGGATTTAATGATGTAGCTGTTTCTAAATATCAGATGGAGCAACAAAGTGTACATCAAATGATTGAAACTATTCAACAAAAGGCATGTGGAGATTGTAAAAAAGCTAATCTTTGTTGGCAAAAAGAGTTTTTAGGTACTTATAAAGATTTATTTAAGATGGTAAATTTAGCGGAAGAAGGGCAATTACAAATAAGTAATATTCCAGATCAATTGTTTAAAAAATGTATTAACACTAAAGGATTAGTAGATATTACCCAAAGTGTTTATGAACTACATAAAATAAATTATCAATGGCAACAATCCCTTCTAGAGAGTAAAGGTTTAGTAGCCAACCAATTAGAAGGTATTGCTAGAGTAATGGAAAATCTAGCTATGGATATAAATTTAGATATTGGACGGAGAAAGGATATAGAACAAGAGTTATGGCAATTGTTAGATGATGCTGGGATAGAATGTGAAGAAATAAATGTAAAGGGAATAGAAAGGGACAAGCCTGAGGTACAAATAGTTAAAAAATCCTGTGGAGGAAATGGAGAGTGTGAAAAGATAGTCACAGGATTAGTAGAAAAAAGGTTTAAAAATCAAATGTGTGTTTTAAAAGGCAGTTGTGGATATTATGGAAATGAAAATAACTCAGGAAACTGTAAATTTGCCCTTTTGTCTAAAGAAAAGTATAAGCTTTCTATAGGTGTAGGGCAAAAAGGGATCAATGGAATTTGTGGAGATACATTTAGTCAATTTTCCTTAGATAATGGTAAACAAGTGTTAATATTGAGTGATGGAATGGGAAAAGGTGAAAAGGCTAAAGAGGAAAGTGAAAGGATTGTTGGTTTGCTTAGAAAGATGTTGCAAGTGGGATTTGATACTGAAAAAGCAATAAAAGCTGTTAATACAATACTTTCTTTGAGAAATAATGAGGAAAGTTTTGCGACTTTAGATATAGCAGTAATTGATTTATATAATGGCAAAACCCAATTTTTTAAAAACGGTGCTGCAATGTCATTTATTAAATCCGGTAAAGATGTGAAAAGAATAGAAGGTAATAACTTACCCGTTGGAATGTTGGAAAATGTCGGTGCAACAGTTACAGAATACCCTTTACAAAAAGATGATTTCTTAATTATGGTTTCAGATGGGGTTTTAGATAGCAACCCTGTTGCCACTGATAAAGAGGGATGGTTAACATTTTTACTAGAAAATATAACACCTAATATTAGTCCTAACAGATTAGCGGAATTAATATTACATAAAAGCAGACAAAGGGGGATAGAAAGTAAACTTGATGATTTAACAGTTGTGGTAATAAAATTAGAAGGGAATTCTCAGCCTTCTGTCTTAGGCAGATGGGTTATACAAAAAATGACAAATTAAAGGAAGATTATTGTGATCTATAGACAAAGTCTTGAAAAATGACTTTGTCTATAGATTTTTTGATTGCTTAGGAAAGTATAGATTGCTAGGTATGTGGATAAATGTTATTATGTAGTGGGGTGAGTTGTTTATGGCTAC
>NZ_FOIF01000096.1 GCF_900111575.1 Anaerobranca gottschalkii DSM 13577
CTACTTAATATATTCGACATTTTGGGGTGAAACCTCTTTTTTGCTTTAAATAAATTTAATAAAATCAGCCTCTTTGAATTATGCAATTTCCTCAAATAATAGATTCATAACCTTTGTTACGACCAAGGATATAACACTTGAAATTAGAGACACCAAAAATACATGCCTTAATGATTCTACTGATACAAGCTTCGTCAGCTCAATCTTGGTAAGTCCATTGGCTTTTAATAAGGAAATTTCATATTTACGATCTAAGATATGATTCATATGTATAATGCTCATTAATAAAAATATTATAATTAAAATTACTATAACAATAACTAATCCTATTTCTCTAGTATTTTTTACAATAGCATTCATGGATTCAATGTCTTGATATTCACTTACTGCTCTAAAGTTTGGGTTAATCGATGAAACTCTCTCAATAACTAAACCAACATCGTTATAGCTCTTGGCAAACACAACAAAAGCACTTGGTCTCCATTCGATATATTCTAGGTTGGTATCGATAGTGGCAGAATTTTGTGTTTGTGTTAAAATCATCTGCATTTTGTGATAAGGAACATATATTGCGTTATTACCACTGTTTGAGTATCTGTTCCTAACACTTTCATCTAATATCCCTTCAATTTTTAAGTCCAGCTCAACAACTTTTGATAAATCGATGTCTATTTCGTATACAATCCCTTCTGGGCGTACAGTCATCTGAGTTTCGTGCTGGGCTATTGGAACATAGGTTAACACTCGCAAGCTTACTGATTCCTTCAGATTCTCAATGCCAAGTAATTGGGCAAGTTGTGATGATATATATACCTTATCTGATGATTCATCACTTAATTTTTCTTTGAGTCTTCGCTCCAGGTTTTGTTCAGGATAATATGGAATAATCACATACTTATCATAAGGATTGTCCTTACTTTCGGCAAATGTATATTTTTCCTCTTTTTGACCTTTTGAAACGACAATGTATCCCTCGCTAGCTTCTGTTTCGTTAATTAGAGGATAGCCAATTGATCGAAACTCAAAATATGGGTATATGGTATCCACATAACTAATATTTCGAAGTAACTCAGCATCCTTATCTTGGATAGATAAGTTTTCATCAATATCTAAGATAGTATTTAAGGGTGCAGTCATATTCACCACGAAAATTTCTTTGTCTGATATGGCATCCATTAATTTTTCCTGTTCTTTTACAAAAGTATCTCCAAAGTTATACATAACTGAACTAAAGGCTATAGCTATTGCTGAGAGTACTATCATTAAATTTTTGGCGAAACGACCTTTCCTGCTTGTCTTTATAGCGTAATCAAAGTAAAACCTAGGTGTTAATTTAACATTATTATCATAATCCTCTGGTTCTTTTTTGCTGCTTTCATTGCTCGACTCACCTTTAACTAGTTGTATTTTATTATTTTTGATTTCATATATAACATCCGCTTCATTATATATTCTATCATTATGAGTAGCTATAACTATCTTCTTTTTGTCCTTGTGGGCAATTTTTTTAAAAATACCCATAATAATTTCTGAGTTTACAGTATCTAAAGCTGATGTTGGCTCATCCGCAAGAATTAACTCTGGTTGCTTTGCTAAAGCACAAGCAATAGCGACCCTCTGCCTCTCACCACCTGATAGTTTTCTAGGGTAATGATTACTGTCAATGTATCCTAATTCAACAAATTCTAAATAACTCTTAATTTCTTTATCGGTTATATTTATCCCTGCAATAGTCGCAGATAACCTAATGTTCTCGAAAATAGTTAAGTTTTCAACTAGATTATTGTCTTGAAATATGTATCCTATTTTCTGCTTTCTAATTCTACTCATCTCGAAGTCATTGGATAGGTCTAATGTAACATCATCAAAACTATACAAATATCTGTGATTAGACGATATTAAACCAAGAAGATAGAGGAGGGATGTTTTACCACTTCCGCTCTCACCAATTATAGCAGTTATTTTCCCATCGTAAATCTTAATTGTTCCATCTTCTATCAGCTTTTTATCAAACTCAATGTTAACATTACGTAGTTCTATCAAATGTAATCCCCCCAAGTAAATTATTTAAGATGACACTGAAAAAAATAGCAAATTCCCCCAGCGTGAATAAATATGAATTAAGTGTAGAGGTGTTACGATATGATAACACCTCTACACAATATTTCTATTGTTATATATTTCGAACTTATAAATGTTAGATAAACACTACCTAATATCCCCAATATTAGAACTAATATTGAAGCACATTTGAAATAATATGTGTTATAGTACGTGTGTCTGATTTAAAAGCAAGTGAAGTCCACTGAGTAATTAAACTTGAATAAATTGTATACGTTCCCTTGGCATATCCAACTGAGCCTACTCTATAATCCCAACTCGTAAGGCAATTTCGTATAAAATTTAGAATTTGTAAACTATTATCTATTATACTTAAAATCCCGGAAAAAAACAATATATTTAGGTAAATTTTTCAAAAATATTATGAATTATCAAATTAAAATTCCTAATATAATCAAAATAAAATAGTATCATGAAACCATATCGCCCAATATATTTTTCATATTAAATTAACTTAAACTAATAAAAAAAATCACATTATCACATTGTTTTAGAGAAAAGAAAAAGCGACTAAAAAGCCCCTAATAATATTTAACATCATAGCTAAAGGATTTAAATAAAACAAAAGAGATATTATCTAATATTACATACCAATCATGTGCTAACTCCACTCTACAAGGTCTATACTTATTAAAAATTTTTATTTGAAGATGCTCTCCACAACTGATAGGAAAGCGATTTTCTTTTCCTTTGAAATACCAACATTCTTTCTCTTTAGAATAAACTAACTTACCCATCATAGTCCAGTTTCCTCACAAGCTTTAAATACTATTTCTTCATTAATGATATTTGCTTTAAACTGATAT
>NZ_FOIF01000097.1 GCF_900111575.1 Anaerobranca gottschalkii DSM 13577
TTTCCTTCTTTTTTTCCTATCTCAATGTATTTTAAGATATTGTTAAAGGCGTACTTATCAGATACTGGTCCCATAAAGTTGTTAAAATCTTCAGGTGGCCCCACTTTAATTTTCTTTACTTCTTCAACTAACTTTTCTACAAATTCGTCATAGATATTTTTATGAACTATTGCCCTCGAACATGCTGAACATTTTTGACCTTGAAAACCATAGGCAGAAGTTACTACAATTTTAACTGCTTCCTCTATAGATACATCTTCATCTACTATTATTGAATCTTTTCCTCCCATTTCCGCTATTACCCGCTTTATCCACTTTTGTCCCTCAGAAATCTCAGCAGCTAATCTGTTAATTCTCAATCCAACTTCTTTAGAGCCAGTAAAGTTTATAAAACGGGTTTGGGGATGCTTTACTAAATAGTCCCCTATTTCCCCTCCACTGCCTGGTAAAAAGTTAATTACCCCTGAAGGTAAGCCAGCTTCCTCCATCAACTCAACAAATTTATAACCTATTACCGGTGTAATGCTAGCAGGTTTTAATACTACAGTATTTCCAGTAACAATAGAAGCTGAAACCATCCCTACTAAAATGGCTAATGGAAAGTTCCATGGTGGAATTATAACTCCTACTCCTAAAGGAATGTACCTTGCCCAAGTCTCTTCCCCAGGATAAGGGACAAGATAAGGTTCCTTTTGTAAACGTAATGCCTCCCTACTATAATATTCTAAGAAATCTATTGCCTCCGCTACATCGGCATCTGCTTCCTTCCACGTTTTCCCTATTTCTAAAACTAGAAGGCTAGCAAATTCTAATTTTCTTTTCCGTAAAAGTTCTGCCCCTTTAATTAAATAACGAACCCTTTCTTCTAAAGGCTTTTTTTGCCACCAAGAAAAAGCTTTTACCCCTTCCTCCATCGCCAACTGGGCTAATTCTTTATTGCCCTTGGAAACAAAACCAATAATTTCTTCTGGATTTCCAGGGTTTGTTGAAATTATCTTTTCTTTTGTGAAAATTTTTTCCTTACCGATAATTAAAGGATAATTTTTCCCTAAATCCTTTCTAACTTCTTTTAGGGTAGTTAATGCCTTTTCTTGTACCTCTTTTTTGGTAAAATCTAAAAATTCTTCATTAACAAAGGGTTTTAACATTGAATTATCCACCTCCCAAAGAAACTTTGCTTTATTATACTAAAGAAGGAAAGATAATTCAATGTTTTTTATTATTTTTTGATAATTTATTCAGTGATCTGCCTGATATTTTCATTAAACTCTTTAATCCAATTGACTGTATTGTTTAAAGAGATTTTTGCCCTTTCGATACTATCTGCATTGGTTAAATTATAAGCTTCTTTGTTTTGTAAAGCTTGAAATACAGGTATAACTTCATATATCCACATTTCTTTTACTCTATATCTATTTACCCATGTCGGTAGATAAGCTGTTTCCTTTAAAGTAGTTTCCCCTGTCTTTAGGTTTTTTTGGTATGTTACATATACTACTATTCCATCTTCTGTATAACGATTATTTAAAAATTCATATCTCTGATTAGAAATAAAGTTTCCTAAAGAATATGCTATAACTGTTTTGTGTCCATCTTCCCTTTCAATAGTTTCTATAGGTTGAATCACATGGGGATGGCTTCCAAAAATAATATCTACACCAAAAGAGTTTAACCTTCCAGCCATTTCCTTCTGAAATTTATCATAACTCCGTTGATATTCACTACCCCAATGGACTACAAATACAATAATTTCTGCCCCTTCTTCCCTCATTTTTTCTATGCGTCTTTGAATTTTTCCCAAATCCTTCTCTAACTGTTGATAATTAAAAGTGTCAAAAAGTTCTGTATACTCTTTTGGAATGGGAATACCATTTAATGTTTTCATTCCGTTAGTAGATGGAGTTTCGTAAGAATATGCAGTAATTCCAACATTTATTCCCTGGACTTCTTTTATAATATAGCTTTTATCCTCTATACTCTCCCTAGTCCCTATTGGAATTAAGCCCCTATCTTTTAATATTTCTAAGGTTCTAAACATACCCTTAATCCCTGTATCCATTGTGTGATTATTGATGGTAGATATAACATCAAAGCCTGCATATTTAAGGGCATCAGCCATTGTATCAGGGGTGTTAAACCTTGGATAACCACTATATCCCCTTTCTTCCCCACCAAAGGTAGTTTCTAAATTGGCTATGGCAATATCAGCAAGTTTTATATAATCTCTTACTAAAGTAAAGTTGTTTTTAAAATTATACTCTTTAGTTTGGGAATCATATGCAGCTTCGTATTGCCTAGAATGAACCATGATGTCTCCAACACCGGCTATGGTTATTTCTACTATTTTTTCCTCTTCTTTTAGCTCTTGGGGTTTAGGTTCTAAGGGTTGTTCTATATTTCTATTACTTAAACCAAAACAGCCACTGATTAGAAACAAAATCATAATTACTAAAACTAATTTCTTCATCTAAATATCCGTTACAGAAAGCTTATAAAACTCTATAAGGTTTTTGTCAAACCTTATAAAAGTTTATGTTTCCTTCCTTGTTCATCGTGTCCAGTTTCGAAAA
>NZ_FOIF01000098.1 GCF_900111575.1 Anaerobranca gottschalkii DSM 13577
TATTGATATGTACCGATTCGTTAGTCGGGAATTTAAGCCTTCGGAGTGTTAAACCAAACAGGAGTAGATTTTTTCGAAACTGGACACGATGAACAAGGAAGGAAACATAACATTTTATAAGGTTTGATAAAAGCTTTATAAAGTTTTATAAGTTTTCTGTAACGGTGACTATTAAGTGGAACAGGAAAAAAGGGTGCATTTTATCGGAATTGGTGGATATGGAATGAGTGCTATTGCAAAGATCCTCTTAGAAATGGGATATATTGTAACAGGCTCAGACTTGAATAAATCAAAGATAGTGGAAAGTTTAATGGAAAAGGGTGTTAAAATTTATATCGGTCATCACAAAGATTACCTTGGAGATGCCCAAGTTGTAGTATATTCCACTGCCATACCAGAAGATAATCCTGAACTTGTGGAAAGTAGAAAAAGGGGATTAAAAGTATACCATCGCTCTGAAATGTTAGCTTTAATCCTCAATAAAGGTTATGGAATTGCTATTGCCGGGGCCCATGGTAAGACTACTACAACATCAATGACCGCCTTTATTTTAGAACAAGGGGGTAAAGACCCAACTGCCCTTATTGGTGGAGAGTTAAGTAATTTTGAAGGAAATGCCCGGTTAGGTAGTAGTAATATTGTAGTAGCTGAAGCCTGTGAAAGTGATCATTCTTTTTTAAGGTATAAGCCTAATATTGCATTAATAACTAACATAGAAGCTGACCATCTAGAGCATTATGAAGGTAGTTTTGCTAAACTCTTAGATACCTTTTACCAGTTTTTGCAAAATCTCAAAGAAGATGGTTGTGCTGTAGTTTATTACGATGACCCTAATGTTCGGGAAATAATTCAAAGGGGCTTTGATAAAAAGTTGATCACTTATGGATTATCCCAGACTAATGATTATTATCCCCAAAACATTCAATTAAAGGAAAGGGGATCGAGATTTGAACTTTATCATAAAGGAAGAAATCTCGGTACAATAGAACTTTCTGTTCCTGGAGAACACAATATTTTAAACTCTTTAGGGGCGACAATTATTGGCTTGTTACAAGGGGTAGAATTTGAGGATATTAAAAAGGCATTAAAGGAATTTAGAGGAGCCAAAAGGAGATTTCAAATAATCTATGATGGTAAAATTTTAGTGGTAGATGACTATGCCCATCACCCCACAGAGATTAAGGCAACTTTAAAGGCAGCTGCTAAGGCTGGATATAAAAGGGTAATAGGGGTATTTCAACCCCAAAGATATACCCGTACCCATTTTTTAATGGAGGAATTCGCTCAAAGTTTTAATTTTGCCGATAAGGTTATTATAGGGGATATATATAGTGCTGGAGAAAAACCTATAGAAGGGGTATCAGCTGAAAAATTAGTAGAAAAGATCAAGGAAAATGGACACAAAGATGTAATGTACATCCCTTCCATAGAGGAAATTTATCAGTATCTAAAGGGTGAAGCCCGAGAAGGTGATTTAGTGCTCACAATGGGAGCAGGGGATATTTTTAAAGTATCCTATAGTTTAGCAGATTTTTTAAATAATGATGGAGAGGAAAAGGAGTTGAAATAATGCTTGGAATTATAGGGGCAATGGATGAAGAAGTACAATTATTTAAAGAACAAATGGAAAATATAGAAATAGTCTCTAAAGCAGGTATGGAATTTTATAAGGGGATCCTCTTTGGCAAAGAGTTAGTTTTGGTAAGGTGCGGTATAGGAAAGGTAAATGCCGCTATCTGTACCCAAATTTTAGTAGATCACTTTTCAGTAGATAAAATAATATTCACTGGAGTGGCTGGAGGTCTTCACCCTGAAATAGAAGTTGGGGACATTGTTATTTCCACTGATTGTGTGCAACATGATTTCGATGCCACAGCCTTTGGCTACAAATTAGGGGAAATACCCCGTTTAAATAAAGTGGAATTTGCTGCAGATCAAGGGCTAATCCAGTTGGCAGAGGAAAGTGCTAAAAGTATACCTGATTTCCCTAAAGTTTTTAAAGGAAGAATTTTATCAGGGGATGTTTTTGTGGCAGATAAAGAAAAAGCCCTTATGTTAGGGGAAAAATTAGGAGGTTATTGTGTGGAAATGGAAGGGGCAGCTGTTGCCCAAGCCTGTTACCTAAATGATATTAAGTTTGTGATTATCAGGTCTATGTCTGACAAAGCCGACGGTTCAGCCCACCATGATTTCGCCACCTTTGTGGAATATTCCGCGAACAATGCATTAAAATTAGTAAAAGCAATGCTAGAAAGATTGTAGTGGAAATTAAAAGGAGCTCATCAGAGCTCCTTTTAGACTGAAGACAAACTATAGACAAAGTCATCATCAGCTGTGGTAATTAAACAAAGATACGATTAAGT
>NZ_FOIF01000099.1 GCF_900111575.1 Anaerobranca gottschalkii DSM 13577
GAGCAGAAATGTATCCCAAAGATTATATAGGAGTTCATGGAGAGCACTATAAAATATAAATGAATTTAAGTGCGCCGAATGGCGCTTTTTTTAAATAATACATAGATTATTTTGCCCTTTAATTTTAAAGAAAGGCTGTGTTCTTACTAGAATTTATGTATAATAAAGATATATTAGAT
The DNA here is from genome assembly GCF_900111575.1 of Anaerobranca gottschalkii DSM 13577. Classification (NCBI taxonomy): domain Bacteria; kingdom Bacillati; phylum Bacillota; class Clostridia; order Eubacteriales; family Proteinivoracaceae; genus Anaerobranca; species Anaerobranca gottschalkii. The sequence goes on from NZ_FOIF01000099.1 coordinate 180, forward strand.
TACGTTTAGTTTTTATGGGTAAGGAGAGGAAGTATTGTGCATAAACAGGAAAAATCTTTTGTAAAAGGAGCAGTTATTTTAGCATCTGCAGGTATAATTACAAAAATTCTAGGAGCGGTGTATAGAATTCCTTTATATAATTTAATAGGAGATGTGGGTATGGGCTATTTTCAAATGGTTTATCCTATTTATGCCGCTTTATTAGCCATTTCTACAGCAGGGATACCTGTAGCAGTTTCTAAAATGGTTGCAGAAAGAATGGCAGTTGGTAATGTTAAAGGGGCCTATCAAATTCTTAAAGTTGCTTTAACTTTAATGTTAGTAACAGGTCTATTCTTTTCTTTACTTCTATATTTTGGGGCAGAATATTATGCTAACAGAATATTGGGAACACCATTAGTAGTATATTCCCTTAAGAGTGTAGCACCAGGTATCTTTTTAGTAGTAATAATGGCTGCCTTTAGAGGTTTTTTCCAGGGTAATCAAACAATGATCCCAACTGCCCTTTCACAAGTAGTAGAACAAATAATTAGGGTAATAACAATTTTTTATTTGTCATGGCTATTATTACCAAAGGGAGTAGAATTTGCCGCAGCAGGGGCAACCTTTGGAGTAGTTACAGGCTCATTGTCTGGGGTAGCTGTTTTGTTAATCTTTTTCCTTTTTCATAGAAGTAAGACTAAAGAATTATCTGTTAATAAGGAAATAGTTCAAATTAGTGCAGGACAAACTTTAAAACAAATGTTATTATTAGCATTACCAATAACTCTAGGTAGTTTAGTTTTACCCCTAATTCAAATGGCAGATGCCACAATTTTACCTAGAAGGCTTCAAACAGCAGGTTTTTCTAGAGAAGAAGCAGCGGCCTTAATAGGACATTTAACAGGGGCAGCAATGCCATTAGTTAATGTTCCAACTTTGTTTACTATTGCCATTGCTCAAAGTCTAGTTCCTTCAATTTCAGAAGCTAATGCATTACAAAATATAAAATTAATTAAATCAAGGGCTACTTTAGCAATTAAATTGACTTTACTCATAGGTTTGCCTTCAGCGGTGGGATTATTTGTATTAGCAAATCCCATTAGTATTATGTTATACAATGACTTGGCAGTAGCTGTACCTCTAGTAATAGTATGTTTTGCTATTATCTTTTTAACATTACAGCAAACTACAAGTGCCTTGTTACAAGGGTTAGGTAAAACTGTGGTACCGGTAGTTACCCTTTTAATGGGTGTATTATTAAAGGTTATTTTGAATTACTTTTTATCTGCAATACCAGTTATCAACATTAAAGGAGCTGCCATTGGAACAGTAGCCAGTTATTTAGTTAGTTCTACTTTAAATTTAGTAATTTTTATAAATATAGTTGGTTTAGCTTTTAGTATTATGGATTTTGTTGTTAAGCCATTAATAACATCTGGAGGTATGGGATTAACGGTATATCTCGCATATCCTTTAACTTTTAGACTTATTTCCCGATTAAACTTAGTATCTAGTGAAAGATTAGCAGTTTCGGGGGCAGTTTTAGTAAGTGTAGGTTTAGGGGTAGTTGTGTATGGATTATTACTTTTATTATCTGGGGCAATAACTCAAAAGGATTTAGAATCTATCCCTAAAATAGGACATAAGTTAACCAAAATTTTAATCAAACTTAAAATATTTAGGTAGGTTATGATATGGAAAGGGTAGTATATCAACCTAAAAAAAGAGATTTACAAATATTAGAGGCTATATATAGTCATAAAAATAAATAAAAAAAGAAATAATATTGAAAATTTTAATAATTATACTATTATTAAAATGAATATATGTTATAATTATCTCATAAGGAGATGATTATAATGAAATCAAAAGAAGTTTTGGATTTATTAAATATATCAAGACCTACTCTAACAAAATATGTAAAAGAAGGCTTGATAAAAGTAAGTGTTCTACCTAATGGTAGATATAATTATGACAAAGACAGTGTATATAAACTATTTTAACAAAGGAGTAGAAAGAAAAACTTATATTTATGCAAGGGTTTCTACTCCAAAACAAAAAGCTGATTTAGATAATCAAATACAATTACTAAA
>NZ_FOIF01000100.1 GCF_900111575.1 Anaerobranca gottschalkii DSM 13577
GGGAATTTAAGCCTTCGGAGTGTTAAACCAAACAGGAGTAGAATTTTTCGAAACTGGACACGATGAACAAGGAAGGAAACATAAACTTTTATAAGTTTCGATAGAAACTTTATAAAGTTTTATAAGATTTCTGTAACGGAAAAAATATGACATCATTTATCCAGATTATTATTTCCGGCTTAGAAACCGGCAGTTTATATGCTTTGGCAGCCTTGGGAGTTGTATTAATTTACCGAGTGTCTGGTGTTACAAACTTCGCCCAAGGGGAAATGGCCATGTTCTCCAGTTTTGTCGCCTTTACGGTTTGGAGAAGGGGATTAGAACAAACGGCACATCCTTTTATCTATAACAATGCCTATGTAATCGCCTTTATAGCTGCTATAGTTTTTGCTATTTTTTTCGGTTTTGTTGTAGAAAGGTTTTTTATCCGTCCAGCAAGTAGAGGTTCAATGGTCGGGAAGATGATAGTGACTTTGGGATTGATCATGATCGTCAATGGAGTAGCAGGGGCTATTTTCGGTACAGATTCCCACTTTATGAGAAGGGCAATCACCCCTGACATGATAGAACACTTTTATATAGGAGATGTTTTAATTAGACCTAATGCAATTTTTATTATTCTAATTACCTTAGTGATAATGTCTGTACTGTTTTATATTATTAAAAATACCATGTTTGGTATTGCCATTAGGGCAACAGCCCAAAATGAAGGGGCAGCAAGGCTTATGGGAATTCCCACCTCAAAGGTTTCTTCAGCAGCATGGATTTTAGCTACTGTATTGGGGGCGGTGGCAGGAGTTTTAATTGCCCCTGCGACAAATGTTAGTACAAATATGATGGCTGATGTACATTTAAAATCTTTCATTGCCGCAGTACTGGGAGGATTTAATTCCTTTATTGGCCCTGTAGTAGGTGGGTTGATGATTGGAGTTTTAAATAACCTGGTGGGTATGTATATTTCCTTAAAGTGGAGAACAGTAATTGTCTATGGTTTTCTCATTTTGATTTTAATATTTAAACCTGAAGGCATCTTTGGAAAAGTCATGAGGAAGAAGGTGTAAGGGGATGGATAGATACCTAAATGTTGTAAAGAAATATTTAAATTATAAACCGGTTCAATATCTTTTGTATGGAATATTGTTTTCCTTGATACCCTTTTTGGATATATACTTTTCCTTTCTAACAAGGGCCAATATATCTTTACTTACCAGGGTAATGATTTTTGCCATCGCAGCATTAGGCTTTAATATCCTGTTAGGATATTCTGGGCAAGTTTCATTAGGTCATGCTGCATTTATGGGAATGGGTGCCTATATTTCTGCAAATTTAATGATGAAATTAAATTTTCCTTTTCTGTTGGCTATGTTAATCTCTGGAATAATTCCCATGCTCATTGGGTTATTGTTAGGTTTAGTAGCTTTAAGGTTAGCTAGACTGTATTTAGCTATAGCTACATTGGGGTTAGCTGTAACAATCCAAGAGATTTTTAAAGAATGGGATTGGTTTACTGGAGGTTATTCAGGGATTAGAGGAATTCCTAGAGCTAGTATTTTAGGTTTTGAGTTTATTAGGCCACAGCATTACTTGATCTTAGTTACTTTTATCCTAGTCTTTTTTGCAATATTTTCTTATAACTTTTTAAGTTCCAAGACAGGAAGGGCTTTAGTTGCTATGCGGGATAGTGAAGAAGCGGCTCAAGCTATGGGTGTAAGTCTATTTAAGTACAAATTAATAGCTTTTGCTGTCAGTGCCTTTTACGTAGGAGTAGCCGGTTCCCTTTATGCCCATTTTATAAGATTTTTAGAGCCAACCTATTGGGATGTAGTACTATCTTTAGATTTACTGGCAATGGTGGTTATTGGAGGTTTAGCTTCCATAGGTGGTAGTATATTTGGTGCCGCATTTATTCAAATGGTTCCAGATATTATTAGGAAAATCCCCCTCTTTGAAGGTATACCTAATATTAACTTTATCTTAACAGGATTGGTTTTGATAGTGATGATAATTTACGTGCCAGAAGGTTTAAGTAGAAAATTTTCAGCACTTTTTTACCGAGGGAAAAATAAAGTTTTGCTGAAGATAAAAAGGGATACTAAAGGTGCAAAGGTAATGTAAAAAGTTCTATGAAAAAATAGATTAAATACCACACGAACAGATTAGCATAAAGAAAAATAACGTAATCGCTCTTGACAAACAG
>NZ_FOIF01000101.1 GCF_900111575.1 Anaerobranca gottschalkii DSM 13577
TTACACCCAATCAGAGTAAACATAGCTTAGGCTGTGTTGACTGATAAATAATTTTGTTAAAATATTCAATTATTTTTATTGATTTTAATAAAATTAATAACCTAGAAAAATGGGTTGATCAGAAGAAAAATGAGTATATCTTAAATAAAATGGATAAAAATATCTATAAGAAGGTAGTCCAGATTGTTAAAGATGAAGAGGAGTTGGTTAAAAATTTTGGTGATATATTAGTATTATTGATTAGCTTTGGTAGAATAAAAGGAAAGAATATAACCTATGAATTGCAAAAAGCTGTTAATAAATGGGAAAAAAACCTATGATTATAACTTTTTATGGTTTTTTTTCCAAAAAAAATACTAGATCTTGCAGGAATTACGGGATCTATAGAGAATAAATAAAATGAAAAATTTAACTAGAAAATTTAGGAGGTAATGTTCAGTGAACAAAACAGAATTAATTCAAAGTGTAGCTGAGAAAAGTGGTCTTACTAAAAAAGATAGTGAAAAAGCTGTAAATGCAGTTTTAGAATCAATCATGGATGCAGTTAGTGCAGGGGATAAAGTACAGCTAATTGGATTTGGTACTTTTGAAGCTAGAGAAAGGGCAGCTAGGGAAGGTAGAAATCCATCTACTGGTGAAGTTATTAGTATTCCAGCTACTAAAGTTCCAGCATTCAAAGCAGGTAAAGCGTTTAAAGATATGGTTAAGTAAGGAAAGACCAGGATTTAATCCTGGTTTTTCTCTTTACCCCCTTGTATTTTTATAGAAAGCCTAGCAAATACTATAAAAAAACAAGGAGGTAAATTTTATGGTTAAGAAAAGTTTAACATTAATCCTCTGTATTTTAATTATAATTTCTATAGGTGCCGGTTGTAGAGTAATGAGAAGGCCTGCCCCCAATCCAGAGACTGAACCTCAACAAGAGACAAAACCTTTTAATGAAGATAATGAAGAAATAACTGTGGAAGAGAAAACTACTGTAAAAATACCAGATCAAATTTCTCAAGGAGAAAACAAAGAACCTAAACTGAGGGTTTATATTGCAGAGCAAGGGACTATTAAAACAATGGCAATTGAAGAGTATATTATGGGTGTTGTAGCAGCTGAGATGGATCCTACGTGGGAGAAACAAGCATTGGCAGCACAAGCTATTAAAGCTAGGACATTTACTTTACAAAAGATAGCAGAAGATGGAGGAGTTCCAAGTAGAAATGCCGATGCATCTAGCAATATTGAGGAATTTCAAGCATATGATCCAAGTAGAATAAATGATCAAGTAAAAGAGGCAGTGGAGTCAACAAGGGGATTAGTAGCAGTATATAAAGATCAATTTGTTAGGGCTTGGTTTCATGCATATTGTGGTGGCAAGACTTCAACAGCTCCTGTTGGTTTAAATTATCAAGATGATAATCCACCTTATATACAAAGTGTAGAATGCCCCTGTTTTGATGGGATAGATGAAGATTTAAGGTATTGGGAAAAGAGTTATACAACAAGTAGAGTTCGTAATGTGGCTAGACAAGTTGCAGGGAAAGATCCAGGAAATGTTACCAGTTTTAAAATCGGTCAAGAAGAAGAGGGTAGAGCTGTAACCTTTTTAATAAATAATGTTGAAGTAAATGCTGCGGAATTCAGGTTAGCTATTGATAGTACAGAATTTAAATCCACGATTATAAATGATGTTAATATATCTGGTAATACTATTACTTTTAAAGGGCAAGGCTATGGTCACGGTGTAGGTTTGTGTCAGTGGGGAGCTCAGGTATTTGCAAGGGATCAAGGGAAAAATCCTGAAGAAATAATTAAACATTATTTTAAAGATGTGGTAATACAAAAACTTTGGGAATAAAAAAGTAAGCCATGAATTAAGGTGATGTTTATCCTAGTTTTAGGGATAATCATCACCTTATTGTTCTAAATATAAAAAAATGAACATATATATAATATATAACAGAAAAAAGGGTAATGTAAAAAGTTCTATGAAAAAATAGATTAAATACCACACGAACAGATTAGCATAAAGAAAAATAACGTAATCGCTCTTGACAAACAGTCT
>NZ_FOIF01000102.1 GCF_900111575.1 Anaerobranca gottschalkii DSM 13577
CAGGATTTGAACCTGCGACCTCCGGGTTATGAGCCCGACGAGCTACCTGGCTGCTCTACCCCGCGTCATCATGCTTTATTATATTAACATTATTATTTAATTTTGTCAAGGTTTTTTTTGTTTTTTATTATTCCCTTAACACTAATATAGTATAATATTTTTATCCTTTAGGGTCAATAGATAATTTTTGCTAATAAAGTATATTTATAACAAAATTAAAGCATCTAAAATTAGATGCTTTAATAATTCCGAGATCCCCTTCCACCTCGTTTAGAATCTGTGTGTCTTTTTAAGTCTTGATGTTTCTCATCACTGTCTTTTAAAAACTTAGCTAATTTATCTTCAAAAGAAATATTTGAACTTTGTTTTTTGTTAAAACTTTTATTTGATACAGATTTAGAATTAGCTTGTCTAATAGATAAACCAATTTTCCCATCTTTACCAACAGATAGAACTTTTACTTTTACTTCTTGACCTTCTTTTAAATGTTCTTTGATATCCTTTACATAATTATCTGCTACTTCAGAGATATGAACTAGACCAGTTACTCCTCCTTGAAGTTGTATAAAAGCTCCAAAATTTGTTATCCCGGTCACTGTTCCTGTTAAAATGCTTCCTACTTCAATAGACATTATTTCAAATTTCCTCCCCTAAAATATTAGTATAGCTAATTATACATTATAGCTTAGAAATGTGTCAATAACAGTTATTGCTTAGAAAAAATATAAACCCTTTCACCCTTTCTAACTAATCCTAATTCCTTCCTTGCAAGATATTCAATATATTCTAAGTCATGTAATCGCTCTATAGCCCTTCGATATTCATGGTTTTCTTCTTCTAAATTTTGGATCTTAATATTATAATTTTCTATTTCATGCTGAATTTTAGACAAGGTAATTTGCTGTTTTACTAAAGTTATCAATGTATATATGATAGCAATATATAATACAATCCTTCTAGTTCTTGAACCATAGGTAAAAAAAACCTTCACAGTACCCTTTGCCATTAGATAACTCCCCTTATTCCCGTTTTATTAATATTCTTCTACAAAACTTAAGTTATTTCCTTTTTTATTTCTTTGATTTTATAAAAAACTTTTTTAATAAGTAGATAAAGGAGAATAATTTAGAAGTTATCCAGATAATGGGTGACAGCAATATTAGTAATAGTTTGTAGATAAATTTATATATTCTAATAAAAGCAGTTCTAAGAAATTTTAAAACTTTAATTACTAATGTACTTAATGTTTTAATGTAAAGTATAAACCCTAAAGCCATACCCATTATTAAATATAAACGAACTTCTCCATAATTGGCAAAGATAAATACCACAAAGGTTGTTATAATAACAAGAATCCAAAAAATAAAATCTAAAAGATATTGAACAATTCCTTTAACTTTATGTGTAGGAACTAAAAATCTATAAATATCAAATATTATACCCAAAATTACCCCCCAAATTAACATAACTCCTAAAACATAAGTCTGAAACCATACTGACATCTTTGTCCCTACCTAAATAGACGCCCCATTAAGCCTTTACCTTTTTTACCCCCATCCCTTTGAGCTGCATATAATATTTCGTAAACCATACCTTCAATATTTACTTTTCCTAACTCTGTATTGAGATTTTTAACATTAAGGTCTTCTCCTCTTATAGCTATTAAGTTATTATCATGGGTAACTAAAATTACTTCCTCCTGATTAAAACTATCCACTTCTTCTATCCCTGTAATTTCTAATTTTTTTTGCTCGATTAATGTGAGTTTATGCTCCTTTTGTTCTTTATGTTCTTTAATTCTATCCATATTCATTTTTTCCCCTCCCATCTTGTTATCTTTGAATTAGCCTTTTAAGACTGTTTGTCAAGAGCGATTACGTTATTTTTCTTTATGCTAATCTGTTCGTGTGGTATTTAATCTAT
>NZ_FOIF01000103.1 GCF_900111575.1 Anaerobranca gottschalkii DSM 13577
GCTAATATGTATTTAATATTAAAAGTACTTTTAGGTATAAGTATATTGGCACTATTTAAAGTTAATGTTTTAGTATCATCATAAGCAAAGGTTAATCTATTACTTATAAAGCGGTATACCAATTTTTCTGGCTCCTTATAATATTGAATAGGGGCTATTTGTTGGAATTTTTCTTCCTCAAAAAGGATATAATCTAATTCCGATTTAATTTTAAATTTTAAAATATCATTTCCCTTGATAACTCTTTGTAAATTTTTCTTTTGGATATCCTTTGCCTGTTCTTTCGGGATAATAAAGTCTTTATTGTTCCCCGTTACTATTCCTAAAGCAAAAGTACTTCCTTTAAGGGTTGTGGATGGTATACTTCTCATTTTCTCTAAGATATCTAAAGTTAAAGGGGTCCTAATAAAATTGATGTTATTGTATGGATTTTTTATAACTTGTTCATTTTTTATATTAAAACTTCCCCATTTACTAACAAGGTTAAAATTATCCCCTTCTCTAGGTTTTCTTTTTTGAACTGTTAAAGCTATACTTCCCGATAATACTCCATCAAAGGCTTTACCTAAATCTTTTACTTTAATCAAGGTATGTTCAGTTAAAATCCTTTTCCTAAAATACCTATGGCTTTTAACATTTAATAGGGCTTGAGGCAAACAAAAGGATATGTAACCATTGTCTTTTAAAAAATTCATTCCTTTAAGGGTAAATATAGCCGCTGATTCAGGGTTTTTCTTAGTAAAACCTAAATTTCTCCGCTCTTCTATAGTAAATTTATATCCCCACGGGGGATTTCCTATAATTAAATCAAAGCTCCCTTGTAAATTGCCATCATCTAAATTTTGAAAAAAATTTGCAACTTTAAGATTTTCACTATACTCTCCTGTTAAGAGGAAAAGATTAATTTTACATAGGGATATTGCAATTTTATCAATATCCCAACCCCATAAATTCTCTAATATTTCTTTTTTATATTCTTTTCCGTATTTCCCCACTAATTTTTTATAACACTGTAATAAAAAATTGCCGGAACCACAAGCAGGGTCTAAAATTTTGGGGATTTGGGGAAAATAGCCTAAAATATCCTCTACCATGTCTTCTACAACGGGCTGGGGGGTGAAATAACATCCCTTTTTATTTTTTTGTCCTTCAGGCCTTAGGGATAAGTATAATAAACCTAAAAAATCATCCTCTATTGAAAGTAAATCTAAATTTAATATTTTCTCTAACAATTCCAAATCCCTATTATTAAACATACAACCATTAAAACCTATAGATAAAATTTCTGAAACCCTAGGGGGTAATAAATTAAAATCGCCTGGATCACTAGGTATACTAGAAATAATTTTTTTATCTAATAAGAGCTTGTAAATAACCATTAACAAAACCATTCTAACTCGGTCATCACTATGATAATTTTCAATAAGATTTAATATTTCCCTTACCTTTTCAATATACCTTTCCTCTTTTAAATAATTTTCTGTGATCCTAGGTTTACTATTTTTTTGTTTATTTCTTCGACTTTGAAGTTTTCCCTTTCCATACTTTTGTATTGTTTCTAAAGGTATCATTTTTTTACCATTTACTAAATGAATAGTAACTCCCCCTAGTTTTATCCAATTATTTACAGTAGCTCTGGAGATATTGTATTTTTCCATAACTTCTTCAATAGTAACTAACATACCCTTCCCCTACCTATCCTAATTAATAATAAAATTGTATTATATTTCCTCTTTTTCATCAAGAATGCTCCAATAAAAAAAA
>NZ_FOIF01000104.1 GCF_900111575.1 Anaerobranca gottschalkii DSM 13577
ATCAGAAACCATCCCGGAGAAGTTTGCCCAGCTAAATGGAAAGAAGGAGCAGCTACTTTAAAACCAAGCCTTGATTTAGTAGGTAAAATTTAAGTCCATTGACCAAAAAGGAGAATCTGAAATGTTAGATAAAGATACTAAAGCTGCATTAGCTCAATACCTGGAGATGTTAGAGGGAGATGTTCAGATTGATTTAAGTGTTGGTAGTGATGAACAGTCCCAAAACTTAAAAGAATTTGTAGAAGAAATTGCTCAAATGTCTCCCAAAATCAAGGTAGAAAAGGCTGATTTAGCTAAAACCCCAAGTTTTAGTTTGAGTTCTCCTAATGGGATCGCCGGTGTAACTTTTGCCGGAATTCCCTTAGGACATGAATTTTCCTCCTTTGTCCTAGCCCTTCTGCAAGTCAGCGGAAGACCACCTAAAATTGATGAAAAAACAGTGGAGAGGATTAAAGGAATTGAAGGAAAACTTGATTTTCAAACCTTTGTCAGTTTAAGTTGCCATAACTGTCCTGATGTCGTTCAGGCTTTAAACACAATGGCGGTGCTAAATCCAAATATAACCCATACTATGATAGATGGAGCAGTGTTTAAAGAAGAGGTAGAAGAGAAAAAAATAATGGCTGTCCCTAGTGTTTATTTAAATGGTGAGTTTTTTGCTAGTGGTCGAATGGTTTTAGAGGAGATTTTGGAGAAAATAGCTAAACCAGTTGATCCTAGGGAATTTGACAACAAACCTATCTTCGATGTTTTAGTGATTGGTGGAGGACCAGCCGGTGCCAGTGCTGCTATCTATACAGCCCGTAAAGGGGTTAGAACAGGAATAGTGGCAGAAAGGTTTGGTGGTCAAATTTTAGATACCTTAAAAATAGAGAACTTTATCAGTGTTAAAGCTACAGAAGGAACTAAGTTAGCCCTTTTATTAGAAGAACATGTTAAAGAATATGATGTAGATATTATTAAAGGTCAAAAAGTAAAAGGCATTAAAAAAGATGAAATTTTCCATATTGAATTAGCCAATGGTGGAGTTTTGAAAAGTAAAACTGTAATTATTGCCACTGGAGCCCGTTGGAGAAACTTAGGGGTGCCAGGGGAGCAGGAACTTAAAAATCGAGGAGTTGCCTATTGTCCCCATTGTGATGGACCACTCTTTGCAGGAAAGAGGGTGGCAGTAATCGGTGGGGGGAATTCTGGGATAGAAGCTGCAATTGATTTAGCTGGAATAGTTAAACATGTTACTGTGTTAGAGTTTTTACCAGAGCTTAAAGCTGATGCTGTATTGCAAAAAAGGCTCTATAGTCTCCCCAATGTAACAGTATTAAAAAATGTTCAAACTAAGGAAATAGTAGGAGATGAAGAAGTCAAGGGGATCCTATATACCGAAAGGGATAGTGGAGAAACTAAAGAAATTCCTTTAGAAGGGGTTTTTGTTCAAATAGGTCTTGTACCAAATACCGATTGGTTAGATTTAGATATAGAAAAAACCCCAATAGGGGAAATTGTAGTAGATAACAGAGGTAGAACCAATATACCTGGACTTTTTGCAGCAGGTGATTGTACCAATAGTCCATACAAACAGATTATTATTTCAATGGGTTCAGGAGCAACTGCCGCTTTAGCAGCCTTTGATTATTTAATAAGAAACTAAAAATAAAAGGAGAGTGTTGTTTATGTCACTAATAGGAAAAGAAGTATTACCATTTAACGCCAAAGCATTTCACAACGGTAAATTTATCGATGTAT
>NZ_FOIF01000105.1 GCF_900111575.1 Anaerobranca gottschalkii DSM 13577
CCTTTTTTATCCCATTCTCTCAATGTTTGAGGATTTTTACCTATAAGTTTTGCAAATTTCCCTATGCTATAATATTTCATTATCATCACCTCTTGAATTTATCATAATATAAAAATTATATAAATTCAAGAATATTGTGTAAAGTTCTATAATGTTTTGTTAGCTGTTAAATTGCCTTCCATTATCTTATTTTTCCATTGTTCTATTTTTATCACCATGGTAAAATATTTATACAAAATTTTTAGACTAATAAAGAAAAAGGAGCTAAGTCTATGTATTTTGATATTTTCCATAGCCCTATAGGCAAATTAACATTGGTATGTACTAATCAAGGCTTAACAAATATATACTTTGGTGAAGTTGAAAAAAATTTTACTAAAAAGTCAGACCATCCTATTTTATTAGAAACAAAAAAACAATTAAATCTATATTTTGAGAAAAAATTAATGGAATTTGATATCCCCTTAGTTCTGCAAGGAACTCCCTTTCAAAAACTTGTCTGGAATTCCCTTAGAAAAATTCCTTATGGACAAAAATTAACTTACGGTAAAGTAGCTAAACTTATTGGTAATCCTAAAGGAGTAAGGGCTGTAGGGGGAGCTAATAATAAAAACCCTATACCAATAATAATTCCTTGTCATAGGGTAATAGGGAAAGATGGTTCCCTAGTTGGCTATGCCGGTGGTTTAGAAATTAAAAAATTTCTCCTCACATTAGAGAATTTTTAACTCCTTCAAACAATAAACCTCCAACTGGCTTCAATATTCCTTCAGTAAAGGCAATTATTTCTTCTTTATTATCATTGGAGTAAAATTGGGAAAAACTTTGGGTAAATTTATCGGCTATTTCTTCATCAAATTCTTTCAGTACTTTATATGCCCATTTACCATCACCAATCCAACGACGGTTTAACCTCATAATAAATTCTGCTAATAACATAGACAATTTGTTTACAATAAAAATCCCTTCATAGTGATTTTCCGACCCCTTTAAATCTTCTAACAATGCTGTGATGGTATAGCGATAGTTATCAATTTCTTTAGGACTCAATTCCCTGGGTCCTTTTTTTAATATTTCCTCAGCCTCCCTTTTTAATAGATGAAAATTTTTATCCCTATCAATTATAGGTATCCCTTCTACAATCATTGTAAGTAAAAAGGGTTTTGCTTTTTCAACTTCCCTTTGACATTGTTCTTTATATGCTTTTTGGTTATAAACAAATAGTTCAATTGGCCATTTTTGATAAATAACTGATTTCCTATAAGGGGGTTCTTCACCATCGGTAATTATCACTATATCTAAATCTGAAGTTTCGGTACCTTCCCCCCTGACTACACTCCCAGCTAAAATAGCTAAAAAGGCATTAGGGTATTCTTTTAACACATATTCCCTGGCAGCGACCAAGGCTGAACCCATCATAAAAGATCCCCTCCTTCCAAGATTTATTAAGTATTTCGCTATTTTTCACCTATTTCCTGCTATCTAGGATTCTTCTCTTTAATTTTTTATAAAAAAAGCGCCATTCGGCGCGCTTAAATCCATTTATATTTTATAGTGCTCTCCATGAACTCCTATATAATCTTTGGGATACATTTCTGCTCCACAACTCTCACAGCTAAATCTAGGTGGTATTG
>NZ_FOIF01000106.1 GCF_900111575.1 Anaerobranca gottschalkii DSM 13577
TTTTTTGAAAATGAAGATTTAATAAAAAGGGCAATGGATTTAAGGGGAGAAAGGGAAGAAATTGATAGAATTTATTTGACTTATCATTACTTTTTTGGCGATAGGAATAAAGCTATAGAAAAATATCCCTTAGCTAACTACCATTGTCAAAATACGTTTTTAGGTATTTTTTTCAATAGATGGTATCAACGGGTTTATTCAGCAATTTATTTTGATAGAGCAGAATATGTAAAAGAGCTTATTCAAGAGATAGAAGAATGGAATCAAGAGATAGAAAAATTGAATTCAGGGATTTTGAAAAGTAGTTTTATAAGCAATTTTTATCGCGTTGTAAACTCTTTAAAGAGAGATTTGCCACAACATGATTTAGTAGAAGATTTGTTTAACATCTCTTTGTTAAAAGATAATCCTTTAGTAGAACTTTTGGAGCTACTAATGTTATTAGAATATCCTGAAAATAAAGAGATGGTTCAAAGGGAATTGGATAGATTCTTAGATACAGATTGTCAAGAAATTGAAGAAATAAGGGAATATATAGAAATAATAGTAAATGGAACACCAATTTTTGATGTAGCTAGTATTAACAATGGAATATTACAAGTAGCTAACATAGAAATAGACTTTGGAAATGAAAGGGAAGGAGATTTATCTTATTACAATGTTTTTACAGGAGAAAAACTAGATATTAATACCCAGTATATCCCTGCTAATGAACAAAGGACTTATAATTATTTTCTAGGGAACAACTATAGAAATAGCATTTTCGGAGGAGAAAATTATGCATTGTTAGATTCCAACTATAATATTATCCAATCCTTTGGGAATGAAATATCATCGGTTCTTTGGCTAGATGATTTAAAGCTGGTTTATACTAACAGAAGAGGAGAAAAAAAAGTTTTTGATATTGAAAAAAAGGAATTTATAGATTATGATGATAGTTATGTAAAAGATATAAAAATAAACAAAGAAAGTTTATACAGTAATATAATTGTTGATGGTGAAAATTATGGTTTTTATACATTTGATTTTTACCGTTATTATGTGGTCAAGGAAATTAATTCTAACAAAGAAGTAGCTAGGTATAATATAGATTTTGAATTTCTAGGAGATGACAAAGACTATATTTATGGTTTTGACTATTTCTTTAATATCAAGATATTAGTTGCTTTCCATAAAGAAACTCTAGAGAAAAAAGTATTGCCTTTTTATTGGGTTAATTATAAAATAGGTCCCACCGAAAATTCCTTCTAAACTTGACCCTACTGGAGATCTTGATATGGTGACAATGTTACAAGAATATTTAAAGGAGAATTACCCTAAGGTAAAAAAACTTATATCGGCCTGGTCCATAGCAGAAATATATCCCAAAGACGATATAGGACTTCATGGAGAACACTATAAAATATAAATGAACTTAAGCGGGATTGTCGGGAAATAGCTAATTTTACAATTTTAGCTCATGAATAAAAAGAACTCGCTAGTTGTGGGACTTTTTAGAAGTTAACCATAACTATT
>NZ_FOIF01000107.1 GCF_900111575.1 Anaerobranca gottschalkii DSM 13577
CTTTTTTAAAATCTCATTTATAATGAGTTAGATTTTCTATGCTCTTTTTTTGATAAATATAAAAACTTAATTATGCAATTTCCTCAAATTAATAAACAAGACAATCAAAATAATATTAGATCTACCTGAAGCAAGTAAGACACCTTTTAATTTCTTTATTCTGTCGTTTTCTTCCTCACTGCTAAATGTAGTTCCCCTATCGAATAGCTTATCAATAAAATCATTTAAATCCCCACTGTTGAATTCCTCTAATTCAACGTATTTTAATTTGTTTATCTTTTTCAAAAGCCACCATTGAAATACCAATGTTAGTATAAAGACAGTTCCAATTACTCCAATCAACAAATAAAAATAAAGGCCATAGAAAATTGATACTAAGTGGACAGAAATAGCAAAGATTCTTAATCCAAATTCGATGAATGCTATAGTCCTTAGTTTTAAAATCCTTTGCCTTACTGTATCTTCTAAAAAAATAGAGGAAAAAACTAGTGCTGATAGTAATAAAACATACAATACCCAGTCATCACCAAAGTAATAGATAACAATGTGATGAAAAGCAATTAAAGCAAAAAATATTATGTTGACAATCATTAAAATCTTCATTTTCTTATTCAATATACTCATTCCTTTATTCATTTTTTGCATTACATAGATCTTGCCAATTTTCGAAAATGTAAAGTAGTGCTCTGAGTCACTAACGTTAAACATTGCAGCCCTCAAAATGTTCCAATCTTACCCCCAAAAATGCCATTTAAGTCATCGGGAGACCGTTGCCTTAATATAACCCACTGCAGCCAAAGCAGGAGGTTTTGAATATAGGGTTTGTTTAGAGAGTAAACCATATTGGTATGAATAAAGTTACATTTTTTGAATTATTAGCTATTAATAATATTATTATACTTAGTATTATCCCAATAGTTATTGCACCAAATAAAAGTAATTTGTTCGATTTTGGTACTTCTTTAAAATTAATTTTACTTTTAGAATCTGAGAGCTTAAAAAATAATAATCCTATAACTATTGTTAAAATAGAAAAGATAGGACTAAAATTTCTACTAAGAGAAAAAGAAGAACTAAATAAACCTATCCCTAAAAACATAAAACCTAAAATATCGTAAAATGATTTTTTAAATAAATTCAACCTTCTACAACCTCCTAACTAATCTAAGGTCTAGACAAAATAAACCCCAACTAATTGCTTGATAAACTCTATCTTTATCTGTGCTCAATTTACATGCTGCCCAAGTTAAATGCCAGATAAGGTTATTAATTTTATTGAAATCAATAAAATTAATCAAATATTTCAATAAAATTATTTATCAGTCAACACAGCCTAAGCTATGTTTACTCTGATTGGGTGTAACCCCACACCCTCTATCCCCTCCGAAAATACATTGGGGAAT
>NZ_FOIF01000108.1 GCF_900111575.1 Anaerobranca gottschalkii DSM 13577
TATCCTTCATCTAAAACCTGTAGCAGCTGTGGAAGTATAAAAGACAAACTTTCTCTATCAGAAAGAACTTTTATATGTAAAAATTGTGGTTATAAAATAGATAGGGATTTAAATGCAAGTATAAATTTAAAAAATTACGGTAAATCAATAGCATAGCACTTAAAGCAGTTATTGATATGTACCGATACGTTAGTCGGGAATTTAAGCCTTCGGAGTGTTAAACCAAACAGGAGTAGATTTTATCGAAACTGGACACGATGAACAAGGAAGGAAACATAAACTTTATAAGATTTAATAAAAAACTTATAAAGTTTTATAAGTTTTCTGTAACGGCAGAAAAATGAACACAAAAGAAATTATGGATTTAGCTTTACAGTTGGCTGGATTAGATGAAGTACCAGAGGATTCAGGGATTATTGTAGAAGGGGAAAACATAAAAAAAGTCGCCATTGGGGTAGACATGGAGCTGGCAGAAATGTTGTTAGCTAAAGAATTAGGGGTGGACTTAGTTATAACCCACCATCCTAAAGGTGGTAGTCCAATGATTAATTTACATAAAGTTATGAAAGCCCAAATTGATCGGATGGTAGAAGCGGGAGTACCGATAAATAAAGCCCAAAAGGCCTTGGCTGAAAAGGTAGGCCAAGTGGAAAGGGGATTACATGTTTCTAACTATGATAGGGTGGTTTCTGCAGCTAAACTTTTAAAAATGCCCTTTATGGGTGTTCATACTCCTACCGATATTTTGGCAGAGAAAAAGGTTCAAAGCCATTTAGATAATGCTTTAAAGGATAAGCCTAAAGCCACATTGGATGATGTCATTAAAGCATTGGAAGAGCTACCTGAATACCAAAAAACTCAAGCAAAGCCAGTTATCCGGGTTGGAAGTAAAGATGATTATGCAGGGAAAGTATTTGTAACTATGGCTGGTGGTACCGGTGGAGGAGCCAATGTTGCTAAAGCATATTTTGAAGCTGGAGTAGGTACTTTAGTTTGTATGCATATGCCAGAAGATGTTATTAAAGCTGTAAAAGAACAAAATATAGGTAATGTTGTAGTAGCAGGTCACATGGCATCTGACTCTGTTGGTATAAACCAATTCATTAAAGCTTTAGAAGAAAAAGGATTAGAAGTTATCAGAATGAGTGGAGTAGTTAATCCAGAATAAAATTTAAGGAAAGTTATCCTGAACTGTTTGAACCCTTATTAGGGTTCATCAGTTTGTAGATAAAGTCATTTTTTTAAAGGCTGTGGTAATTAAACATTCTAACAAAGTTTTGCGTCGAGATTTAAGGCTTCTATCTAAAAGGAAGAAGGGTACCGCTCTAATTC
>NZ_FOIF01000109.1 GCF_900111575.1 Anaerobranca gottschalkii DSM 13577
TTTTGTTTTTTTGTTTTTCTTTTTAAAACTTCTGGTGTGACAACGACGAAAATTATATTAGCATATTTTTTTCTCTTATGCAAGAGGAAATTTATGTTAAACTAAGGCTGATTAGATAAAAGGAAGAAGGGGTATTTGGTCCCCTTCTTCACTACTTTAACAATCTTGAAACACTTTTATACATTACTAATGTTAATATACTATTACTTAATCCTTTAACTATGTTAAAAGGTGTAATACCATAAAGTATTAGTGTTTGAACATCGACAATATACTTATTTACAGCACTCCCTAAAGCTACTATTTGTTCTATTGGCATAAAGTTTGAATAAAAAGGAATTATTAAGTAATAGTTTGAAAGAGCTCCAGTGATGGCCATCATAATAGTACCTAAAAGCATACCTAAAATAGCTCCTAAGCGGCTTTTATATTTTAGATAAATTAAACTTGCTGTTAGAACATAGGCACTCCCTACTATAAAGTTAGAAAGTTCTCCAACACCACCGGTACTAGTTTTGGTTACAAAATGTAGTATATTTTTTATTAAAACTATTGCTACACCTGCTAAGGGCCCCATACTAAAACCGCCGATTAACGCAGGTAATTCAGCTACATCTAACTTTAAAAAAGCTGGAAAAATAGGAAGTGGTCCGTGGATAAACATTAACAAATAAGAAATTACTGAAAGGAGAGATATCCTTACTAAAACTTTTGTGTCTAACCTTTTTTTCTTTTGAACTTTTAATACATTTTGCATAATAATCTTCCTCCTAAAAAATTATTTTAGGAAAAATTAAATAACCCCCTGATATATATCAGGGGGGAAATACGCAAAAACATAACTAAGTGGCAATACCACTATCTATCTTCTCCCATCCAGACTTTACTGTCGGCCCTGGAATTTCACCAGATCAGCTCTTTCAAATTAGATGAAAGAGTTCGCGGGCTTTACCGCCGGTCGGGAATTTCACCCTGCCCTGAAGATATATATCAGTTGTATTTAATTTTTCTAAATCAATTATACCACATTTTTCATCTATTGCAATACTAAAAAACATCATGTTTTCAAAATACA
>NZ_FOIF01000110.1 GCF_900111575.1 Anaerobranca gottschalkii DSM 13577
GACTGTTTGTCAAGAGCGATTACGTTATTTTTCTTTATGCTAATCTGTTCGTGTGGTATTTAATCTATTTTTTCATAGAACTTTTTACATTACCTCAATTTCACTTTTTATTTTTTGCTAATTTTTGATAATAGTTAAATTGATAAACTGAGAAAACCACATAAATAATTATGACTAATAAGGTTAATTCTTTAGGTACTAATCCATATAAAAAAGTTATCATAAATAATGCGAAAATTAAGTTACATAATGGAAAAAATATTTTTTCATATTTGAACACCTCTTGACTTTTAATGATAAGGGCACAATAACTCAAAAACATCATTCTTGTATAACCTAATTTGTTTTAGATCAAAATTATCTCAAGTTCAGCTTAGTGGCTTTGATAATAATATATTCTATAAAAGTAATAATTTTCCCTCTTTTTGCTTTTCTTTTATATAATACAACCTCAAACCCCACATTTTAAATTTTTTGTTATGGATTAGATTTCATTAAGTTTCGTGAAGATCAATGTTATGGTTTCAATTTATGTACAAATTAAAATATCAACCCTTTATCAATGGGAAAGTATTTTATAAAAGTTATTTTATGTCTTTTTTCCGTTTTTTTGGTGGCTTTGACTTAATTGTTTTAGTGATTTTCTCAGTAAATACTTTCTGTTCATGACCGGAATAAACAGAAGTGAAGCGATAAACCATATTATTACCTGCTCTCCTCCTAGTTCAAGAGATAGAAATACTTCTGTTACATATATAACAGCTACACCCAAAACAAATAGCAAACTTTCTACAAAATAGGTTTTACGTGCATTTCTTTCCTTTCTATATGTAAATTCAAAAACTGTATAATGTGATCTTAAGAATTCAAAGATTAAGATAATGCCAAAAACAATAGGAATAACATAAAGATTAAGATAATGATTAAATAATAATTCAGTTATTATCAAATGAGGAAATTGCATAATTCAAAGAGGCTGATTTTATTAAATTTATTTAAAGCAAAAAAGAGGTTTCACCCCAAAATGTCGAATATATTTAGT